>CAJLVJ010000004.1 GCA_905210085.1 uncultured Collinsella sp.
ACGCGCATAAAGAAAGCCTCCCATTTCTCATGTCCAAGAAATGGGAGGCAGTTCAAATGGGCTGTGGGGTTTTCCTTTTAGATATCGAGGATGCCACAAGATAAAAGGACGGCCCCGCATCTCCCCGATCTGGAGAAATGCGGGGCCGTCCCGTATATCGAACTACAAGCGAAATCGTCGATTAACGGCGTGCTGCCTTCACAAGCTCGGCGACCTTGGCGACGACCTCGTCGATCGCCACATCCTCGCGCTCACCCGTGGCACGGTCCTTGAGCTCAACGGTGCCATTCTTAAGGCCACGCTTACCCAGAACGACCTGATACGGGAAGCCCATAAGGTCGTTGTCGGCAAACTTAAAGCCGGGACGCTCGTCGCGATCGTCGACGACGACCTCGATACCCTCGGCACACAAGCCATCAACAATCTGCTCGCAGACGGTAGCGCACTCTTCCTTCTTGGGATCAAGCGGAATCACCGCGACCTCGTACGGGGCAACGGAGACCGGCCAGACGATGCCGTGCTCGTCGTTGTGCTGCTCCACAACGGCAGCGAGCGAGCGGGACACGCCCACGCCGTAGCAGCCCATGATGAGCGGCTTCTCCTTGCCGTCCTCGTCCATAAAGGTGGCACCCATGGCCTCGGAATACTTGGTGCCCAGCTGGAAGACCTGAGAGACCTCGATGCCGCGGGCAGCGGAGAGCGGCTTGCCGCAGTGCGGGCAAGGGTCGCCGGCGACAACGGTGACCAGATCGGCCCACTCATCGACGGTAAAGTCGCGCTCGGGGCAGGCACCGGTAAAGTGATAATCGACCTCGTTGGCACCGCAGGCCCACTGCTTGGAATCGCGCAGGCTCTCGTCGCACACCAGACGGATGCCATCGGGCAGGTTAACCGGTCCGATAAAGCCCTTGTGCAGACCGTTCGCCTGAAGCTCCTCGTCGGTCATCATGCGATAGCCCTTGCCAAAGACGTGCTCGGCCTTGCAATCGTTGAGCTCGTGATCGCCCGGAACAATGGCCACGACCGGCTTGCCCTCGGCGTCGATGAGTGCCAGCGACTTGCGCGTGCCGTTCTCGGGGAACCCAAAGAACTTAGCAACAGCCTCAATGGTGCCCATGCCCGGAGTCTCAACCTTGGTGAGCGTACCGTCACCAGGACCCTCGGTCACGACGACCTTGGTGCTTGCCGCCTCGTCATCGGCAGCAAAGCCGCAATCGTCGCAGTAGACGAGCGAAGCCTCGCCGGCGTCGGCCAAAGCCATGTACTCGACGGAGGTATCGCCACCGATCTCACCGGAGTCGGCAACAACGGGCAGGGCCTTGATATAGCAGCGCTCGCAGATGTTAGCGTAGGCCTGCTTCATCTTGTCATACTCCTCCTGCAGGCTCTCCTGCGTGGCGGAGAAGCTGTAGGCGTCCTTCATGATGAACTCGCGACCGCGCATCAGGCCAAAGCGGGGGCGGAACTCGTCGCGGAACTTGTCCTGAATGTGGTACAGGTTGACGGGCAGCTGCTTGTAGGAGCGCAGCTCGTTGCGCACCAGGGCCGTGACGGTCTCCTCGTGCGTGGGGCCCAGGACGAACTCGCGACCATGACGGTCGTCAAAGCGCACAAGCTCCTTGCCATAGGCGTCGATGCGCCCGGACTCGCGCCACAACTCGGCGTCGACCATGATAGGCATCATAAGCTCCTGGGCGCCGGCAGCGTCCATCTCGTCGCGCACGATATTCTCGATCTTACGGATCGAGCGCCAAGCAAGCGGCAGGTAGGAATACAGGCCGGCGGCCTCCTTGCGGATCATGCCGGCACGGAGCAGCAGGCGGTGACTGGCGAGCTCAGCGTCCGCCGGATCCTCTTTAAGCGTCGGCGCATAGAGCTTAGACATGTACATTGCTCGGGTCATTTATTTCTCCTCAATAAGTTTGTCGACCTCGGCCATCAGCGCGTCGACAATTTGGTCCTCAGCTACTTTACCAATGATCTGGCCATGCGAAAAGAGCAAGGCCTGACCACGTCCGCAAGCAACGCCCAGGTCGGCATCAGAAGCCTCGCCGGGGCCATTAACGGCACATCCCATAACGGCAATCGAAAGCGGCGCGGTATAGTTCTTAAGCCGCTCGGTTACTTCCTCGGCAATGGGAATAAGGTTAACCTGGCAGCGGGCGCACGTGGGGCACGAGACAATCTCGGGGCCACGGCGACGCAGGCCCAACGACTGCAGAATACCCCAGGCAACCGGCGGCTCCTCAACCGGATCGGCTGTGAGCGACACACGCATGGTGTCGCCAATGCCTTCGGAAAGCAAGATACCCAAGCCTACAGAGCTCTTGATGGTGCCCTGGAGCTTGGTCCCCGCCTCCGTCACGCCCAGGTGAAGCGGAACGTGGGGAATCTCACGCGACAGGGCTCGATAGGTATCGAGCGTCGTTTGCACGCTATGGGCCTTGGCCGAAAGCACAATGTTCGTAAAGCCGCGGTCCTCAAAGTGCTTGACGAAGCGCTCGCTCGACATCACGAGCTTTTCGGGCTGCGTGAGGTCGTCGCGCTCGGCGATATCCTGCTCAAGCGAACCAGCGTTGACACCGATGCGAATTGCGCAGCCCGCAGCACCCGCGGCATCGATGACAGCATCGACCTTGGCCCAATCGCCGATATTACCGGGATTGATGCGGAGCTTGGCGGCACCGGCCTCCACAGCGCCAATGGCCAGCTTGTGGTTAAAGTGGATATCGGCAACGATTGGCACCGGAGACTCGGCACAGATGGTGCGGAAACCCTCAAGCGCGGCCTCGGTGGGCACGCTCACACGCACGATATCGCAGCCAGCCTGCGCCAACGCGCACACTTGCGCAAGCGTTGCCTGGGCATCAGCGGTATCGGTGCAGGTCATGGATTGGACCACCACCGGCGCGCCGCCACCGATCTGCACACCGCCCACATGCACGGGGCGCGTCAACTCGCGAGGCAAAGGATGGGATAAAGACAATCCAAACACTCCCCTACAGAATAAATCGAAGGATGTCGGAACGAAGCATATAGACAAACAGCAGCGCAAAGAGCGCGATGCCCACATAGCTCACAATCGTCTGGACCTTGAGAGGTAGCTCGCGGCCCGCAATCTTTTGAATGATCTCGATGACCAGCTTGCCGCCATCGAGTGGTGGGATGGGCAGCAGGTTCATAAAGCCAAGCGAGAACGAAATGAGGGCGGCAAACGAAAGGAACGTGGCAGGGCCGGCAGCAGCAGCCTGTGAGGACATAACGCTAATACCCACGATCGACGAGGACTGGTCGAGAATCTCCATCGTATGCTGCGGCTGGAGTAGGCGCATCACGCCCTCCGCTGTCTGCACGACATAGGAGAAAGACAGGCGAGCCGACGTGATGAGGTCTAAACGGACCACCTGCGTAGAGGCATACACACCTAGGCGCTCATCCTCTTTGAGCGCAACCGTGGTCGAATGCTGCTTGCCGTCACGCTCGTACTCGATGGCGATATCGTCCTTACCGGCAGCCTTGCCGATGGCATCGTAAACGTCCATCCAGGTAGAGCACGATACTCCGTCAACCGAAAGGATCGCGTCGCCGCCCTCGATACCCGCCTTGGCGGCAATAGACCCCTCGTCAACCTGACCGATCACGTTGGTATCCATCGGCACGGTGACACCCGTAATGGAATAGATGCTCATAAGGAGCAAAAAACCCATCAGGATATTGACGAGAATGCCCGCGAGCAGCATAAAGGCGCGCTTGAGAAAGCCCTGGCCAAGATAAGTGTGCGAGCGCTCTTGCGCCAAGAAATCAGCCTCGCCGCACGGCAGCTCCCACACATCGCCCTCGGCAGTCGCATGCTCTCGATCGAACCGGCGGCCGTCAAAGGTGGTGTAACCCGCAGCGTCTCGAGGCAGTGTCTGATACTTAGTGGGATAGTAGCTCGGTGAGGGCTTCTCCCCTTCCTCATACCAAGGTGCGATGGAGCCCCAGCCCAGCAACAGAGCACAAGCCTCGAGCACATCCTCCTCGGAAAGCTCGAGCTCGACAGCAAGGTCGGCCACGGTCACGCGACCATGACGGTAGATAGCCGCGAGCACGCGATCGGCGCACGAGACATCGGTCGGATCCATACCGCAGATGGCAGCGTAGCCACCCAGCAGCAGCGGGGTCACGCCAAACTTGGTTCCAATGCGACGCGACGTGTAATGGATGTCAAAGCGGCACGGCAGGCCCAAAAAGAACTCGGTCACACGGACGCCGCAGGCACGCGCCGCCAAAAAGTGGCCACCCTCGTGCAAAAACACGAGGACGGAAAGCATCAGCAGGCCCCAAAAGACCGATGAAAGAACGCTCAGAACAGTATCCATAAAACGAAAAAGCAATCCTTATGGGTTAGGAACGAGTTGCGACGAGTACCTGCGCAGCCTTTTCACGCGCCCACGCATCGATATCGTGAAGTTGCTCAAACGAATCGACCGCCTGCACATCGTGGGCATCCATGCAGGATTCCACAATGCGATCGATATCGGTAAAGCTGCAGCCATCGCGCAGGAAGGCATCGACGGCGACCTCGTTGGCGGCATTGAGCACGCACGGCATGGTGCCACCCGTCTTGCCGGCACGCTCGGCCAGTGCCAGACAGCGGAAGGTATCCATGTCGGCAGCATCAAACGTGAGCTGCCCCAACTCGCGAAAATCGATACGAGGCGCCGGAGTATCCCAACGCTCGGGATACGAGAACGCGAACTGGATGGGAATACGCATGTCGGAAGCACCGAGATGCGCTATCACGGAGCCGTCGGAGAACTCGACCATAGAGTGAATCTTGGACTGACGCTGCACGACCACGTTAATGAAATCGAGGTCGCAGTTAAACAGATGCATGGCCTCAATGCGCTCCAGGCCCTTGTTCATGAGGGTGGCGGAGTCGATGGTGATCTTGGCGCCCATGGCCCACGTGGGATGTGCGAGGGCATCGGCACGCGTCACGCGGTCGAGCTCGTCGCGCGTGCGGCCAAAAAACGGACCGCCCGAGCAGGTGAGCCAAATACAATGAGCCTCGCGTGGGTTCTCCCCCAGATAGCACTGGAAGATGGCGGAGTGCTCAGAGTCGACTGGAATAAGCTGGCCCGGTTGCGCCAACGGCATAAGCAAGTCGCCACCGACGACGAGGGACTCCTTGTTGGCAAGGGCAAGGCGTTTATTTGAGGTCAAGGCCGCATGGCTCGCCTCGAGACCGGCGGCACCCACAATAGCGACGAGTACGCAGTCGACATCGTCGCGACGCGCGAGCTCGCAAACCGCCTGCGCGCCAACGCCGAGCTTCATTCCCTCGGGCAACTCCTGCAGCACGGCGTCATCGCCATGAGCGACATCGGCCACGGCAACCGCCGAAACCGAGAACTCGCGGGCAGCGGCAACAAGCTCGGAGGTACTGGAGTTAACGGACAGCGCCGTCACCTGCAGGCGATCGGCATGCTGGCGGCACACATCGAGCGCCTGGGTGCCGATGGAGCCCGTACAACCCAGGATGGCAACACGGAGGCGTCCATCGGGGCCATACGTCGTCTGGAATGACATTACAGCACGCCTCCGATCATCAGCATCAGCTGCGCGGTGATGCAGCCGAAGATAAGCGAATCGCTACGATCGAGCATGCCGCCGTGGCCCGGGATAAGGTTGCCGGAATCTTTGACGCCCACACCGCGCTTGATGCGCGACTCGATAAGGTCGCCGATAACGCCCAGAATGGACACGACCACGCCGCACAGCAGCGCATAGGGCAGGCTGAGCTTGAAGAAATGCGTCGCCCACAGGATGAGCCAAATCAAAACCGAGCCCAGGATGCCGCCAACAAACCCCTCCCAGCTCTTTTTGGGAGAGATCTTGGGAACCATCTTGTGTTTGCCGATACGGCTACCCACGATATAGGCAAACGAATCGGAGACCCAGAGAGACGCGCAAACACCCACCGAAAGCAGGGCGCCGGCAAAACCGGGCACGGCATCGCGCAGCAGCACGATAGCCGACAGCATAAAACCGGTGTAGATGGGACCCATGAGTGTCACGGCAACATCGGATATGCGGGTACGCGGCGACCAGACATACCAAATGCCCACAGCGAGCATCAGGGCAAAAAGCAGGGCATTCAGCAGCATCGAATCGCCCAACGCCGACAGCGGAAAGAGCACGGCGGCAGCGATACCCATGCGCTCGTTAGCCATCTTGCCATCGAGCCTTGTCATACGGAAAAACTCATAGCAGCACAGACCGCTCATGACGGAAACAAAGATGGCCGTGGGCACGATACCCAAAACCAGGCACAGGATAAAGACAACGGCGTAGACGATACCGGCGGCGGCACGGGTAATAAAGCCCGCCAGCCACGAACCGGAACCGCTCTTCGCTGCAGGCGCTCCCGCAGTGGCAGCTTTACGCGCAGGCGTCTTGGGAGCAGATGCCTTGGGACGATCGGACACGATTAAGCCTCCTCGGTCTTGCTCAGTCCACCAAACCTACGGTCACGGCCCTGATAGGCCAAAATGGCGTCGACAAGGCCCCAACGATCAAAGTCGGGCCAATAGGTATCGGTGACGTAGAACTCGGAATAAGCTACCTGCCACAGCAGATAGTTCGAAAGGCGCAGCTCACCAGAGGTGCGAATCACAAGCTCAGGATCGGGAAGACCGGCGGTATAGAGGTGGGAAGCCACCATGTCGTCATCAATTGCGGCAGGATCGATCTTACCGGCGGCAACGTCGAGTGCGATCTGACGGACAGCGCGGGTAATCTCGGCACGCGCGCCGTAGTTGACGGCAAGCGCCAGCGTCATACCGGTGTGATCGGCGCACTCGGCAAGACCGCGTTCAAAAACGTCGCGGGTCTTCTTGGGCAGCGCGGAAATATCACCCAAAAAGACAACGCGCACGTTTTCGCGCTTCAGAAGCGGCAACTCGTCGATGAACGTCTTGGCAAACAGGTGCATCAAGACGTTGACCTCATGCTGCGGGCGGTTCCAGTTTTCGGTAGAAAACGCATAGGCCGAAAGCACGTCGACGCCCAGGCGCACGCAGGCGGTAATGATCTCGCGCAGCGAGACGATACCCGCCTTGTGGCCCTCAGTGCGTGCAAGACCGCGCGACGTGGCCCAACGACCGTTGCCGTCCATGATGCACGAGATATGGTGCGGAATGTTATTGAGGTCAAGGTCGGAAAAACCGACGCCCGCAGGGGCGTCGGCAAAGTACTCGACCAGTTTATGCTCGTCGTATTGCACCTTAGATCTCCATGACCTCGGCTTCTTTTTCCTTCAGAAGCTCCTCGACCTTGGCGACATACTCATCGGTGTGCTTCTGGACCTTGGCCTGCTCGCGACGGACATCGTCCTCGGTGAGCTCCTCATCGCGCTCGAGCTTGTTGTTGAAGTCGCGACGGATGTTACGGATAGACACCTTGGCCTGCTCGGCGTACTCGCGGCACTCCTTGACGAGCTCGCGACGGCGCTCCTCGGTGGGAGCCGGGAACGGAAGACGAACGACGGTGCCATCGGAGTTGGGGGTAATACCCAGATCGGAAGCGCCGATGGCCTTGACGATAGCATTGATGAGTGCCTTGTCCCACGGCTCGATGAGCAGCATGTGGGCCTCGGGGGTCTTGACGGCGGCAACCTGCGTGACCGGCGTGGGAACACCGTAATAATCGACGGTGATGTCGGACAGAATGTTGGCATTGGCGCGGCCGGTACGGACCTTGGAGAAGTTATGCTTGAGGGACTCGAGCGACTTGTCCATATGGGCGGTGATGTTCTCTGCCATGCTTAATCCTCCTGATAGACGAGCGTGCCGACGGGCTCACCCGCGAGCGCGCGCTTGACGGTGTCCTCGCCATCGATGTTGAGGACCAAAATCGGCATACGGTTATCCTGGCACAGTGCCGTAGCCGTGGAATCCATAACCTGCAGACCGCGGACGAGAACCTCGTGATAGGTAATCTTGTCAAAACGGACGGCATCGGCGCACTTGACGGGATCCTTGTCGTAGATGCCGTCAACCTTGGTGGCTTTAATCAGAATCTCGGCGCCGATCTCGCACGCACGAAGAGCCGCGGCGGTGTCGGTCGTAAAGTACGGATTGCCCGAACCGGCGGCAAAAATAACAACGTTGCCCTTGGAAAGGTGGTTGATGGCGCGACGGCGAATATAGGGCTCGCAGATCTCGTTCATCTGGATAGCGCTCATAACGCGGCAGGGAACATCGTTGTGCTCGAAGGCATCCTGCAGGGCGAGCGCGTTCATAACGGTTGCCAGCATGCCCATGTAGTCGGCCTGAGCACGCTCCATGCCACCGGCAGCGCCGGCCATGCCGCGGAAAATATTACCGCCGCCGACAACGACGCCGACCTCATGGCCAACGGCGAGCAGCTCCTTGACCTGCTTGGCAAGATGGTCGGTAACCTTGGGGTCGATGCCATATTGGCCGTCGCCCATGAGTGCTTCGCCGGAAAGCTTAAGAAGCACGCGTTTATATCGGATGTCGGACAAAGCGATCCTCCTTTAATTAGACTCTCAATATGATATCAAAGGCTCTCATAAGAGCCATGAAAAAGCAGGCTGTGAGTAAAACCCACAGCCTGCTCATTACCAGCTATAAGAGCTTATTTACTCGCCACGGACCAGACGGTCAAAGGCAACGACGGTAATGGTGTCGCCGAGCTCCTTGGAGACCTGCTCAGCGTACTTCTTGATGGTGAGGGAGCTGTCCTTGATGAACTCCTGCTCGGTGAGCACGGACTGCTTGTAGAACTTCTCCAGACGGCCGACAGCCATCTTCTCCTGGATAGCCTCGGGCTTGCCGGACTCGGCAGCCTGGGCCATGTAGATCTGCTTCTCGTGCTCGACGGTCTCGGCCGGAACCTGATCGCGGGTAGCGCAGATCGGGGCGACGGCGGCAACCTGAAGGGCAACGTCGTGAGCGAAGGTCTTGAAGGACTCAGCCTGAGCGGTCTCGGCCTTCTCGAAAGCGAACTCGACGAGGACGCCGATCTTACCACCCATGTGGATGTAAGAAGCGAGCGCGCCGTTCTCAGCCTTGCGGGCAGCGAAGCGGGAGATCTTCATGTTCTCGCCCATGATGTGAATCATCTCGGTGAGCTCGGAGGAAACGGTCTCCTCGCCCATCGGCTTCTCGAGCAGAGCGTCGACGTCAGCAGGCTCGGTGGTAGCGACAACCTCAGCGACCTTGGAAGCAAAGCCGGTGAACTTGGCGTTGGAGCCAACGAAGTCGGTCTCGCAGGAGAGCTCGAGCAGAGCGCCGGTCTTGCCATCCTCGGAGACGAACGCGGCGACAGCGCCCTCGTTGGTCTCACGGCCAGCCTTCTTGGCAGCCTTGGCAAGGCCGTTCTTACGCAGAACGTCGACAGCGGCGTCCATGTCGCCGTCAGCCTCGACGAGAGCCTTCTTGCACTCCATCATCGGGGAGTCGGTCATCTCGCGGAGCTGCTTGACCATAGCGGCGGTAATCTGGGCCATTGTGGTTCCTTTCAAAGAGATGAAAAAGAATTAACTAAGACTGATTTACTCGGCCTTGGGCTCAGCGGCCATCTCGGCCTCGGAGACCTGCTCCTTGCCGGAGCCAGCGAGGCAGGCGTCAGCCATGAGCTCGCACATAAGGGTGACAGCGGAGATAGCGTCATCGTTGCAGGGGATGCCGTACTCGACCTCGTCGGGATCGGAGTTGGTGTCGATCAGAGCGACGACGGGGATGTTCAGGCGCTGGGCCTCCTTGATGGCGTTCTCCTCGCGCTTGGTGTCGATGACGAAGAGAGCCTGGGGCAGACCCTTCATGTCGCGGGCGCCACCGAGGTTGGTCTGGAGCTTGGTGAGCTCCTTGCCGAGAACAGCCTGCTCCTTCTTGGGCAGAACAGCCATGCGTCCGTCCTCGACCATGGCCTCGAGCTCCTCCATGCGGTTGATGCGGGAGCGGATGGTGACGAAGTTGGTCAGCATGCCGCCGAGCCAACGCTGGTTGATGTAAGGCATGTTGGCGCGCTCAGCAGCGTTCTTGACGGCCTCCTGAGCCTGCTTCTTGGTGCCGACGAACAGCACGTTGCCGCCCTTGGCGACGTTCTTGACGAAGGTGTAGGCCTGGTCGGCGTCGAGGATGGTCTGCTTGAGGTCGAGGATGTAGATGCCGTTGCGCTCACCGAAGATGAACGGCTTCATCTTGGGGTTCCAGCGACGGGTCTGGTGACCGAAGTGGCAGCCGGCCTCGAGCAGGGTGCGGATATTAATCTTGGTAGCCATGTTAAACCTCCTGTGGTTTGCCTCCGCGCGGGGTCATCCTCCAAAACCAACCCGGACATGTGCTACCAAAGCCCGGGCACCACGGTATGAAGTAGCCGCGCGTGCGTGATAAAAACATGTTGCCGTGAAGCAACCCGATGAATGATAGCAGGAATGCATCTTCCTGCCAACCCGCAATCAAAACCACACACCTGAGTGCGGCGCGGGACGTCCCAGCCACTATTCGCCGCGGGGATGGGCTTGAGCCACGGCACGTTTGAGCCGATCGGGCGTGAGATGCGTGTAGATCTGCGTCGTGGACAGGCTCGCATGACCTAGCAGCTCTTGAACCGAGCGCAGGTCCGCACCGCCCTCGAGCAAATCGGTCGCAAAGGTATGGCGCATCGCATGCGGGGCAATGTCGGCCGGAATGCCGGCGAGCGTCGCCAGCGTATGGAACCGCCGCCTGAGCATGGCGGCACTCATGCGATTGCCGCGCGCCGATATAAGCAGCGGATGCGGCCCGGTAGCGGGGTCACGGCGCTTTGCCTGAGCGAGCAACTCCGGCCTCCCCTCCTCAATATAGAGACGCGTCGCCTCGAGTGCGCGACGATACAGAGGGACGATACGCTCCTTGCTCCCCTTGCCCCAAAGTCGCAGCGTTCGCTCGGACCAACCAATAGACTCCACGTTGAGCGCCGCGAGCTCCGAGATTCGCGCGCCGGAGGCATAGAGCAACTCAAGCATCGCCGCATCGCGCAGTCCCGCGGGCATCGAGGTATCAGGCGTCTTGAGCAGCGCCTCAACCTGCTGGGTCGTAAGGACGCCCGGCAGGTCACGTGGCAGCTTGGGCGATGCGATCGCCGAGACCGCATCGCCCTCGACAATCCCCTCGGCAGCCATCCAGCGATAGAGAGATCGAATAGCCGACAGGTGCGCCGCAAGCGTTCGGGGAGCCACCTGCTCACGCGAAAGCTCGGCAAGATAGCGACGAATGGTGCGCACGTCGGCAGCGAAAGCATCAATATTCTCGCGCTCGCACCAGACAGCAAAGCGCTCTAGCCTCGAGCCATAGGCCGTCACCGTGTTGGGAGAAAGTCCCTCAACACGTGCGATATAGGCGATAAACGAGTCGACGGTGTCGTACAGGTCAAAGGCTATGACCGGTCGCCTCCAAACAAGTCGGAGCGCGTGGCCAAGTAGGCATCAAGGGCCTCGAGGGCGCGATCCGCATAAGCCTGATAGCGGTCGCGTTTGCTGCGGCGCTTACCATCCTCGAGTGGCGGCACCAGGCCAAAGTTGACATGCATAGGCTGATAGCCCACGGTGGCAGGATCGGTCGCATAGCCCACGAGCGCACCCAGGGCGCCCACACGCGGCAACTCGACGCCCGCGGCACCGATAGCCTCGGCATAGGTGTTGAGCGCCGCGAGCAGACCTGTCGCCACGGCTTCCATGTACCCCTCGGTGCCGGTGATCTGACCGGCCAGGCGCACGCCGGTACCGGGCACGGCAAAGGTGCTATCGAGCACGTGAGGGGCGTCGACAAAGGTATTGCGGTGCATGACACCGTAGCGGAAGAACTCAGCGTTCTCCAGGCCCGGCACCATATGGAAGACGCGCTTCTGCTCGCCAAAGGTCAAGTTGGTCTGGAAGCCCACCAGGTTATAGGCGGTCTTCTCCTTGTTCTCGGCACGCAGCTGAATCGCCGCCCAGGGGCGACGTCCGGTACGCGGGTCGGTGAGGCCGACGGGCTTCATGGCGCCAAAGCGAATGGCGTCCTTGCCGGTGCGCGCAACTTCCTCGGCAGGCTGGCAGGCTTGGAACAGATCGCCGCCCTCAAAGTCTTTGAGCACCACGCGGTCGGCCGTGGTAAGCGCCTCGATAAAGGCCTCGTACTCCTCCTTGTTGAGCGGAGCGTTGAGATAGTCGCCGCTCCCCTGCTCCTCGTAGCGCGACTGCGAGAATAGCACGTCCATATCGAGCGTGGAGGCATCGACGATCGGCGCCGCCGCATCAAAGAATGCCAGGGCATCGCCACCGACGAGCTTCATAACCTCTTCGCTCAGCGCCGGTGAACACAGCGGGCCCGCGGCAATGACCACGTGACCCTCGGGAATCTGTGTGACCTCACCGTGCACGACCTCGATATTGGGACGAGCGGCAACCTCGGCCTCGACAAGCTCGGAAAACTTGACGCGGTCGACCGCCAAGGCGCCACCGGCGGGAACAGCCGCGCGATGGGCGCAATCGAGCAGGACTGAACCCATGCGCTCAAGCTCGGCCTTCAGCAAACCAGCCGCGGAATCCGGACGGGTCGACTTAAACGAATTCGAGCAGACGAGCTCTGCCAGGTGATCGGTATGGTGAGCCGGGGAGCTCACCTGGGGGCGCATCTCGCACAGCTTTACGGCAAAACCGCGATCTGCCAGCTGGATCGCGCACTCCGAACCCGCCAGACCGCCACCGATAACTGTCACCTGATCGAACTGCATCTGCAAACACCTTTCTAATTGACACGTTTTCCATTGTGACCGAAGGGTGTCTGGGCGTGAAGGGCAAACTTGGAGGGCGCATACCTTCCATCCATCATGCGCTCGATAAGACCCTCGAGTTCAAGCGAACCCAAGAGTTTGAGTACGCCGACAGCATCGAGCGAGACGAGCGCCGCGATGTCGTCGACCTTGAGCGGAGAGGCGATGAGCGCATGCATCACGGTCTGCTGCGTTGGATCCAGGTCGGCAATGCCGGGAGCATCGGGGCGCGAGTAGCGCAGGGTTCCGTAGATGCGTGAGATAGCCATCTCGATAGATTCCTCGTCGACGATGCAGCAGGCACCGTTCGCAATGAGGTAATTCGTGCCACGCGACTCGGGCGATAGGATCGACCCCGGCACGGCAAGAAGTTCGCGCCCCAAATCCATAGCAGCCTCGGCTGTGGAAAACGTCCCAGAAGGCATACCCGCCTCGGATACAAAGAGGGCTTGCGACAGGGCCGCGATTACGCGATTGCGGCGCGGAAAGGCGAACTTGCGCGGACCCATGCCCCACGGAGAGATCGACACGACCGCGCCACCCGTATCAAGCGTGCGCGTAATCAGCCCCGCGCTCGAACGCGGGTAGACCACGTCGGCGCCCGTCCCCAGCACCACAACGTGTTTGCCGCCGGCGTTGACCGCAGCCCAACCCGAGGCCTGGTCACAACCGACCGCACCGCCCGAAACTACCGTCACTCCCGCCTCAACCGCCACCTTCGCCGCAAGCTCTGCCACGGCAAGACCATACGGCGAGGCCTTTCGCGCACCGATGATGGAGAGCGCGGGCGTCGAAAGCGCCTCGGGGTTGCCGCGCACATAGAGCGTCTGAGGTACATCAGAAAGCTCCAAAACGGTCTCGGGATACAACGCGTCACCTGGATGCAGCTCGAAGGTCCCCTCAGCCATCATTGGTCCCTCCTTCCCTGGTACATCGCCGCCTCGAGCACGTGGTCCTGCGTCACCTGCTCGCTCTCGGCGACATCTGCGATCGTGCGCGCAATGCGAACAAGGCGCACGATGCCACGCCCTGTGAGATGCGTGCGCTTCGACAGGCCGAGCACACACTTCTCCGCCGCATCATCGAGCTCAAAGGTCGAAACGACGCCGTCAATGGACCGTGTCTCGTCATCCTCGGCCTCGGCATCCGCATCGTCCATGCGGGATTCGCGCCAAGCGCGAAAGGCGCGACCGCGCACAACGTAGTCACGTAACTCGGCCGACGACATGCCCTCCGCACCCTCGATAATCACTTGAGGGTCGGGACGGGTCACATCGATCATCATGTCGATACGGTCGGCCAAAGGACCGCGCAGTTTAGACCGATAGCGCTCGACCATCGCCGCCGAGCAGCGACACGGCACCTCGCGATCGCCCAAAAAGCCGCAGGGGCAGGGATTGCTCGCAGCCAGCAGCTGAAAGCGCGACGGGAAGGTAAAAGCCCCGTCGACGCGTACGATCCTCACGTAGCCGCGCTCGATGGGCTGACGCAGCGTCTGCAGCACGCCAGTGGGAAACTCGGCAAGCTCGTCCAAAAAGAGCACGCCGCCATGAGCAAGGCTGATCTCACCCGGGTGCACCGGGCGCCCGCCGCCGATAAGGCCTGCGGTCGAAATACTGTGGTGGGGACTGCGGAAGGGGCGGTGCCCCGCCAACAAGCCATCAATGTTCTCACCCAAAACCGAATGGATGCACAGTGCCTCCTGCTGATCCTCAACGGAAAGCTCGGGCAGGATGCCGGTCATACGGCGTGCGAGCATCGTCTTGCCCGATCCCGGAGACCCGATCATGAGCAAGCCGAGTTCTCCTGCCGCCGCAAGCGCCATGCCGCGTTTAGCGACTTCCTGCCCCAGCACGTCGGCATAGTCGAGCTCAGGCTCAAAGGTCGCCTCGACGCCCTCGGAATCCAGATAGTGCCGAGCCGCCTCGCCCATGCCATGGGCAAGTTGAGACAGATGATCGATAAAGCCGCAATCCACGCCCGCGAGTGGCACATGCTGGTCGGACCTGCCGGCGATAAAAGACAGCCCCATGTCGCGAGCCAATAGCTGAAACGCCACCTCGCCCTTGACAGGAAGCACCGTACCGTCCAAGCCGAGCTCGCCGGCGATAAGGCAGCGATCGAGGTTGTCACGGGGAATCTGCCCATCGGCCGCTAGAACCGCGATGGCGATGGGCAGATCAAAGCCGCTACCGGTCTTGCGAATATCGCCGGGCGCCAGATTGACCGTAATGCCCGAGCGCGGGATCTCAAAGCCGGCCGAGCGCATCGCACAGCGAATACGACCACGTGACTCCATCACCTCCATACTCGGGATGCCGAGCATCTGAATGCCCGGAACGCCGCCGGCAAGCGAGACCTCGACCGTGACGTGAATCGCCTCGACGCCGCGGATGCAGGCCGCGTGAACGGCAAACGTCTCGAACGCCATCACGACACCTGCCAATCGAACGCGTTGTACTGATGCTCGATCTCGGCGATATGCCCGTCGCGGATGGTGACGCCCACGGCATCGAAGCGAATCGCCTTGAGCGGATAATGCTCCATGAGATAGCAACTTGCGATGCGGCGGTAGCGGCGTTGCTTTTGGGCGTCCACGGCCTCCTCGGGAAAGACCCGCGTGTTGCAATCCAGCGCAACGCGTCTGGTCTTGACCTCGGCCATCACCACGACATCGTCGAGCTCATCGAGCAGCACCAGATCGGCCTCGCCCTCGGTGCAACGATAACCCTGCTCCAGCAAGGTGTAGCCGCGCTCGTTAAAGTAGTCGATGGTGATCAGCTCGCCTAGCATGCCCAGCTCGCGGGGACTGAGTCCCTTGATAAACTCGGGCGTCATCGCCCCACAGTCGAGCTCGCCGTTTTCCCAACGCTCCTTGAGCTGCTGCGTCTTGCTCTTTTTGCTTGCGGCACTCATGGGGTCTCCTTTCCCGCACACTGCATTGCCCCGATGATGAGGGCACCTTTCATGCGGGTAAGTACCGGAAGCAAACCAAAAGCTGACCAAATGCCGACAAAAAACGGGCCGTACGCAGCAATGCCGCTGCATACGGCCCGCTACCAGCAGGTTTATAAAACCACAGAGGTCCCTGTCTCCACAATTGGCCTAGAAAAGGCGCTCAGTCTGCAGAAAGTTTCCGCAAAAGCTCACGCGGTGCAGCGGACAAAGTCCATGTTTGCGAATGGCCTCGATGTGCTCGGGGCTCGCATAGCCCTTCGACTCGGCCAGATGGTACTCGGGGTACTCGGCGTCGTACTCGACCATCATCTCGTCACGCGTGACCTTGGCCATGATGGACGCTGCGGCGATGCAGGCGATCTTGGCATCGCCTTTCACCACATCGCGCTCGTTAGGAACAGCGCCCAAGGGGTTGCCATCCATGAGGACGCAGTCGGGTTCAAGTCCCGTATCGGCCACGGCGCCCGCAACGGCGGTACGGATAGCACGGGCCATGCCCATCTCATCGATATCCTTAGGCGCGATATGGCAAAAACCGATCGCCGTCGCCACCTCGGCAATCTTCACTGAGAGCAACTCGCGGCGCGCCGGCGTGAGCTTTTTGGAATCGTTGATGCCCCAGACGCGCGGCTCCATGGGAAGGCACACGGCACACACGGTTAAGGGACCCGCTACCGAGCCGCGGCCCACCTCGTCGACACCAACGACCACCCCATCGCCGCCAAGCTCATGCATAAGCTCGTACATGTCATTGACGCGCTCGCGCTCGGCAAGTTCCTTAGCATGGCGTTTGAGGGCGCGTTCACAAGCCTTGATCACCTGCTGGCGCGGGTCCTCGCGATAATGCTCCACGAGGGCGGGGATCTCCTCAAACGTTGCGCTCGCTAGCTCTCCGGCAACCTGCGATGCCGAAACCGAGCTCGTCATATTGGCCATACCAGGCCCTCCTTGCATGCAAATCAGATAAAAAGAAGGGCCACCCGAAGGTGACCCTTGTGTCCAAACGAGTGGACAGACGCTGCGATCTTCTTAGCGCTTCTCGGGGATGCGAGCAGCCTTGCCCACCTTGTCGCGGAGGTAGTACAGCTTGGCGCGACGGACGCGACCATGACGAACGACCTCGAGCTTGGCGATCTTGGGGCTGTGAAGCGGGAAGGTACGCTCAACACCGACACCGAAGGACATCTTGCGGACGGTGAAGGTCTCGCGGGCACCGGCGCCGGCCATGCGGATAACGTCGCCCTGGAAGACCTGGATGCGCTCGCGGTCGCCTTCCTTAATGCGGTAGTGAACCTTGACGTTGTCGGCGACGCGAACCTGAGGAATGTCCTCGCGGATCTGCTGACGCTCGATTGCGCGGATGTAATCCATGTGCAATTCCTTACTCTTCTAGAGGTGCCGTACCACTCTGGCCGGCACGTAGTTGAACAAACGTATTCGAGTATACACGCGCGGGTTTCTGCTGCAAGAACAATTTTTTACGCAGACAAAAAGACAAAACCCGCACATGATAACCGTCCGCCTCACGAATGAGACGGACGGCATGAGGGGGGGCTACGTTAGGCGTCTGAACCCAAAACGTTACGCGGAGCGCTTCGCCTCGAGCTTGGCCTGGGCGGCAGCCAGGCGTGCGAGGGGCACGCGGTAGGGCGAGCAGGACACGTAGTCCACGTCGGCCACATTAAACAGGCCCTTGATGGACTTGGGGTCGCCGCCGTGCTCGCCACACACGCCAAAGTGCATGTCGGGGTTGGTGGCGCGACCCTTCTCCACGGCCATGCGCACGAGCTCCAGCACCGCCGCGTCGATGGTCTCGAAGGGGTTGTCCTTCAGAATTTTCTTATGCATGTACAGCGGGATGAACTTGGCCTCGGCATCGTCACGGGAGAAGCCGAAGGTGGTCTGGGTCAGGTCGTTGGTGCCAAAGCAGAAGAAGTCTGCGTGATGGGCAATCTCGTCAGCGACCATGCAGGCGCGCGGCAGCTCGAGCATCGTGCCCACGGGAATATTGAGCTCGACACCCTCTTCGTCGGAAACCTCGGCGATTACGCGCTCGATGACCTCGCGAGTCTGGACATGCTCAGCCGTGATGGAAACGAGCGGAACCATGATCTCGGGATGCGGGCCGCTGCCCTCCTTGATAAGGCGGGCAGCGGCCGTGGCGACGGCGCGAACCTGCATGAGCGGCAGATCGCTAAAGACGACGGACAGGCGAACGCCGCGCAGGCCGAGCATGGGGTTCGACTCGACCATGCCGTCGATACGACGCAGGCGGGCGCGCAGGGCTGCAAGCTCTTCCTCGCTGGCGCCGGCGGCTTCCTTCTTGGTGATGGCGACCTCGAGCTCGCGAGGATTATCCAGGAACTCATGAAGCGGCGGATCGAGCAGGCGGACGACCACATCGCGACCGGACATGGTCTTGAACATCGCCAGGAAGTCCTCGGTCTGAACCTTGAGCAGGTCGGCCAGGGCCTGCTGCTTCACGGCCTCATCGTCAGACAGGATAAAGCTCTGGATGATGTTCTTGCGATCGCCCAGGAACATGTGCTCGGTGCGACACAGGCCAATAGCCTCGGCACCAAACTCGAGGGCGAGCTCGGCATCCTCGGGATTGTCGGCGTTGACGCGCACATGGTTGGCATGGCCGCCGGTCTCGTCCAGGCGAATCTCGTCGGCCCAGGACAGGATGGTGTCCAGGTCGCCGGTAAGCTCGGCGGAGACCAGGTCGACGGCGCCGTCGACGACGATACCCTGGGTACCGTCGATGGAGATAACGTCGCCCTCGTGCAGCACGCGGTCGCTGCCCTCGATGCGCACGGCCTTCTCGGCGGCGTCGATGTGGAAGCGCTCAACGCCGCAGACGCAGGGCGTACCCATGCCGCGGGCGATAACGGCGGCATGGCTCGTCTTGCCACCGTGGCTGGTCAGGATGCCCTCGGCGGCGACCATGCCCTTCAGGTCGTCGGGATTGGTCTCCCAACGAACCAGAATGACCTTGTGACCCTCGTTGGCGCGCGCGACGGCGTCATCGCTCGAGAACACGACCTCACCCACGGCGGCACCGGGGCTGGCGTTCAGACCGCTGGCGAGAGCCTCGTACTTCTTGGAGGCGTCAAACTGCGGGTGAAGGAGTTGGTCGAGCTGCGCGGGATCGATGCGGCTCACGGCCTCTTCGCGGGTGATCAGGCCTTCCTCGACCATTTCGATGGCGATGCGCAGGGCGGCGGTGGCGGTACGCTTGCCCACGCGGGTCTGGAGCATCCAGAGCTTGCCCTGCTCGATGGTGAACTCGATATCGCACATATCGCGGTAATGATCCTCGAGCGTCAGGAACACGCGCTCGAGCTCCTCACCTGCGGACTCGAGGCCCGGGGTGGTCTTGAGGTCGGCGATGGGCTCGGTGTTGCGGATACCGGCGACGACGTCCTCGCCCTGGGCGTTGACCAAAAAGTCACCGTAGAACTCCTTGGTGCCGTCGGCCGGATTACGCGTAAAGGCGACGCCCGTCGCAGAGGTCTCGCCCTTGTTGCCAAAGGCCATGGCCTGCACGTTGACGGCGGTGCCGAGTTCGTCGGAAATACCATGCTGCTTGCGGTAGATGCAGGCACGCTCGTTCATCCAGCTGCCAAAGACGGCCTGGATTGCAAGGCGTAACTGAAGCTCCGGGTCGTGCGGGAAAACGGGCTTGCCGTCAGCGACCTCGAGCTCGGGATACAGGGAGGCATCGACGTTCTCGGAGAAGATGCCCTTAAAGGTCTCGACGAGTTCCTGCAGGTCCTCGGCCGAAAGCTCGGAATCGACGCGAACGCCGGCGACCAGGCGGGCCTGGGTCAGGGCGTTCTCGAACAGGTCGGCGTCAACGCCCATGACGACATTGGAAAACATCTGGATAAAGCGGCGGTAGCTATCCCAGGCAAAACGCGGGTTCTGCGTCTGCGCGATGAGGCCCTGGACGGAATCGTCATTGAGGCCCAAGTTGAGGACCGTGTCCATCATACCGGGCATGGAGAACGGAGCGCCCGAGCGAACCGACACGAGCAGCGGATCATTATCGTCACCGAGCTTCTTGCCGCAGCGGGCCTCGAGGTCCGCCTCGGCGGCAACGATCTCATCGAGTGCGCCCTCGGGCCACACGTTGCCGGCACCGGAGTACTCGACGCAAGTCTGGCAGGTAATGGTAAAGCCACCGGGAACCGGCAGGCCGATACGGCTCATCTCGGCAAGATTAGCGCCTTTGCCGCCAAGCACGAAGTTCATGGACTTGTCGCCCTCGATGACACAGGTGCCCTGGGCGTCGGTTCCAAAACGGTAAACCCTCTTGCAATCGCTCACGATACTTCCCCTTCCATGCGCTCTCGCGCACGACCGTGGTAACGAATCGACCCGCCGGATGCGGGCCGTGAGGGTACTATACGGCGGGCATTGAGCGGGCTTGCGTAGAGGGCGCGGGGTTTGGTAAACGTGGTAAATGTGACGGTAAACGGTAGGTAAAGGTGGTTACATTATGAAGATACCAATGCAAGAGAATTGCAGGTCAAATGCAGGTTCTTTGCTAAATCGCTTTACCAATATCGTGCATTATTTTTAGGTAGTCTTTTTGAGACGGTGCATTTTTAGCTACCGAAATGAGTTAACTTTGCTGGGCTCGGCGGGCGGTTCGGCGGGCACGGGCTTCTTGGATTTCCTCCAAGTGGCTAATGATCTCGGCAGCGCTTTCTTCGATGGCCTTGCCGTCGGTACGCACCACAAAGCAGCCTAGGCGCTTCATGAGCGCACGGGCTTCCTCAAGCTCGCTGCGCACGCTCTCGGGCTCGGCATAGGAGCCGGCAACGGCACGAGCGCAGTCATCGCCCAAGCGGCTATCGCGAATCTCGGAAATAACGTCGACGGTCGAAATCAGACCGAAAAGGCACATCGGGTCGACCTCGTAAATAGACTTAGGCGGCTCCATGCCATGGGCCAACGGAACATTGGCAACCTTGTAGCCCTGATAGGCCAAATACATCGACAGCGGTGTCTTGGACGTGCGCGATACGCCCAGCAGCACGATATCGGCACCCGACAGATCGTCGCAGCCGCGCCCGTCATCGTGCTCAACGAAATACTCCATGGCCTCGATACGATGGAAATAGCGATCATCGGTCTTGTGAATCACGCCCGCAACGCCCTTGGGCGGCACACCGATGAGCGACGACAGCACGGCGAGCGTCGGGCCGATCAGGTCGACCGAACGGATATGCAGCATGCCCAGGTAATCGAGCACACGGGCGCGAAGCGCCGGATCGACAATGGTGTGGAACACGGCAATATCGCGATGGTCCGCATCGACGCGCGGACCCACAAACGACTTGACCTGCTCCACCGAGTTCACCTTGGGCAGGCGCAAGAGACGAAAAGCCCCTTCATCAAATTGCCCGGACGCCGCAAGCACCACCTCACAAGCGGTATCACCGAGCGAGTCGGAGATAACGATAACGGTGGGACGAGCGGTGACCGGGCAATCCATGCGGGGCTCCTTTTGCGCTTATGCGCAGGCTGGCTTACTTTTTGCGAGCAAGCTCACCGATGTTTGCGATGCCGGAGAAAACGGCCTCGAAGCGGTTGAGCAGCTTAAGGCGATTATCGCGAAGCTGCTCGTCCTTGTCCATGACCATGACCTCGTCGAAGAAGCGGTCGATGGGGGCGCGCAGGGCGGCAAGGGCGGCAAATGCGGCCGGGTAATCCTCGGCAGCAAGGGCGGCGTCGACAGCGGTCTGAGCAGCCTCGGAGGCATCGGCAAGCGCGAGCTCGACCTCGCCCATCAGGGCGCGGTCGTACTCCGCGCCCAGCTCGGGCTTGGAGATGTGCGCGGCGCGGGCATAGGCGGTCGCCAGGTTATCGAACGTCTCAGCGTCGTTCTTGCGGGCCTCGTCGAGGGCGGCGCAGCGGGCGAAGAAGACGGACGGGGCGATGATGTGCACCGCGGAGACGGCGGCAACGGTATCGGCCGGGATCTTTTCGTCGCGGGCCATGCTCACCAGACGGCCGTGGAAGAAGTCGCGAACCTGCTGAGCGACCTCGGCCGCGTCGAATTCGATACCCTGCTCGCTATAGAGCTCGAGCGCAAAGTCGATAAGCGACGTGGGATCGATCGGCAGACGGTCGCGCAGGATGTTGATGATGCCGATGGCGGCGCGACGCAGCGCGTAGGGGTCGGAGGAGCCGGTCGGGGGCTCGCCGATGGCAAAAATACCGGCGATGGTATCGAGCTTGTCGGCGCAGGCCACGATGCAGCCAGCGGTGCCCTCGGGCAACTCGTCACCGGCAAAGCGGGGACGATAGTGATCGCGGATGGCATGGGCGACCTCGTCATTCTCCCCCATCGCGGTCGCGTAATAACCGCCCATCACGCCCTGCTGGCTCGTGAACTCGACGACGGCGTTGGATACCAAGTCGGCCTTGCACAGGTGCGCGGCGCGAGCGGCATCGGCGGCCAGGTGGGCGCCCAGATGGGCCTCGCGAGCGATGGCAAGCGCGAGTTGCTCAATGCGCTCGGACTTGGCGAGCACGCTACCGAGCTTCTCCTGGAAGGCAACCTTGGCCAGACGCTCACGGAACTCGTCGAGGGAGATCTTCAGGTCCTCCTCGTAGAAGAACTTTGCGTCGTCCAGACGGGCGCGCACGACGCGCTCGTTGCCGTCGATCACGCGCTCGGCGTTCTCGGGCTTGCTGTTGGAGACGACCACGAACTCACGCGTGAGCTTGCCCTCGCCGTCATAGATCGGGAAGTAACGCTGGTTGGTGAGCATGGACTCGCAGATGATCTCGTGCGGGACCTTGAGGAACTCCTCATCGAAGGTACCGACGAGCACCGTCGGCCACTCGCAGAGGTTAATGACCTCCTCGAAGACCTTCTTGGGCGTGTCGACATGACAGCCGGGGCGAGCGGCCTCGACCTCGGCGATACCGGCAAGGATGGCCTCGCGACGACGCTCGGCAGAAAGCACGCCGGCGTCCTCAAGCACCTGCTCGTAGACGGCGGGGCTGGCAACCACATGGTCACCAGGGCCAAGCACGCGATGACCACGCGTGGTGTTGCCGCTCGTCACGTCGGCAAACGACACGGGCACAACATCCTCGCCCAAAAGGCAGCAGATCCAACGAACCGGACGAACAAAGGTCGCGTGCTCGTGGCCCCAGCGCTGGCTGCGGTAGTTGGGCCACTGCAGGCCGGCGATGGTCTTCTCGCACAGAGCGGTCAGAATCGGCGTAGCCGGTGCGGAGGGAATATTCTTCTCGGCGAACACATACTCGCGACCGTCGGTGTCCTCGCGACGGACAAGGTCCTCGGCAGCCACACCGCACTTGCGGGCAAAGCCCTGGGCGGCCTTGGTGGCGTTACCGTCAGCGTCGAAGGCAATGTTGGCCGCGGGGCCACGCTTGACCTCGTGAACCTCATCGGTCGCGGTGGCGACGTCGGCAACGAGTGCAGCCAGGCGACGCGGACTCGAGATCACGCGGACCTCGCCGTGGGCCAGACCGGCCTCGTCGAGACCCTTGGCGATCATGGTGCCAAGCTGCTTGACGGCATTGTTCAGCGGTGCAGAGGGCATTTCTTCCGTACCGATCTCAAACAGGAAATCCTTAGCGTCTGCCATGGCTTACGCCACCTCGCCTTCCTGGTCGGCATTCTCGTTGACTCCGGCGACCTCGGCCATGTAGGCCTCGCAGCACGCCTTGGCGACGGCGCGGACGCGCAGGATGTAGTTGGCACGCTCGACCGCGGACAGCGCGCCGCGGGCATCGAGCAGGTTGAAGGCGTGGCTGCACTTCATGACGCAGTCGTATGCCGGCAGCGGCAGCTTGCGCTCCAGACAGGAGTGGCACTCGGCCTCATAGTCGTCAAACTTCTGACGCATCATCTCGACGTTGGCGACCTCAAAGTTGTAGGCGCTGAACTCGCGCTCGTTCTCGAGGAACACGTCGCCATAGGTCATGGGCGTGCCGTCGGGCAGGTAGCTCCACACCAGGTCGTAGACCGAGTTAACGCCCTGGGCGTACATGGCGATACGCTCCAGGCCGTAGGTGATCTCGACGGGCACGGGGTCGACCTCGATGCCGCCCACCTGCTGGAAGTACGTAAACTGCGTGACCTCCATGCCATTGAGCCAGACCTCCCAGCCAAGACCCCAGGCGCCGAGCGTTGGGCTCTCCCAGTCGTCCTCGACAAAGCGGACGTCATGGTCGTTGGGGTCCAGACCGATAGCGGCAAGAGACCCCAGGTAGAGCTCCTGGGCGTTAACCGGAGAAGGCTTGATGAGCACCTGGAACTGATAGTAGTGCTGCATGCGGTTGGGGTTCTCGCCGTAGCGGCCGTCGGCGGGACGGCGGCAGGGCTGCGCATAGCAGGTGCGCCACTCGGCGGGACCGAGCGAGCGCAGCGTGGTCGCGGTATGGAAGGTACCGGCACCGACCTCGGAGTCATAGGGCTGCATAATGACGCAGCCCTGCTCGCCCCAGTACTGCTGGAGGCGCAGGATGATGTCTTGGAAGGAAAGCGATGAAGCGTTCATGCCTCTAATATCCCCTCGTCGAAACGATTACACGGTTAGGTACTGTACTATAGCGGTTTTTAGTCGATAGCGCCGATGCGGTTGAGCGGCCAGTAGCGCACAAGCGCCACAGCGATCAAATCAGAGCGATCGACGGGACCAAAGTAGCGTGAGTCGGCAGAGTTTTCGCGGTTGTCGCCCATCACCCACACGCACCCGTCGGGAACGGTGTAGGGATAGCTTACCTGAGCACCGGGCGCTTGGACCGAAAGTGGCCAGCTCATGCCCGTCGTATAGTCCTCATCGAGCGCCTGGCCGTCAACGACCACCTTGCCATCCTGCAGGTCGACCGTCTGGCCGGCCGTGGCAATAACGCGCTTGACAAGAACATCATGCTCGGAGGTGCCATCAGGGTTGTGAAACACCACGATATCGCCCTGCTTGACGGGCTGACCGAGCTCGAGGCTCACCTTTTGCGCCAGGATCTGGTCGCCAATCTCGATTGTGTCCTCCATAGAGCCGGTGGGCACCACAAAGGGCTCGACCACAAAGGTGCGGATCAGGAAGGTGGCCACAAGCGCGATCGCGATGACCGCAATCCACTCAAAAGCGCCCCTCAACGCGGAATGTTGCGTAGGAACCATACTCACTCCTCGCTCTGCGAATACGAAGCGTCAAGAATCTCCTGCGCGTAAGCGCGCTCCTCGGGCGTGAGCCGCGCTGTCTCGATCAGATCGGGACGCCAGCGGCAGGTGCGCTCGATGGCGTTCTTGCGACGCCAGGCATCGACCTTGGCGTGATCGCCGCTCACAAGCACCGGCGGCACGCCCTCGCCGTTGAACTCGGCGGGGCGGGTGTACTGCGCGTACTCGAGCAGTCCTCCGTCCTCGGCGGTCGAGAACGACTCGTCGACGTTGCTCATCTCGTCGCCCAGGGCGCCGGGAATCAGGCGTACGACGGCATCGGCAACGACCATAGCGGGAAGTTCGCCACCCGTAAGCACGTAGTCGCCGATCGACAGACGCTCATCGGCATACGCATACGCACGCTCGTCGACGCCCTCGTAGCGGCTGCACACAAACAGCAGGCGCTCACTTTTGAGCAGGCGCTCGGCCACATGCTGCGTAAAGGGCTCGCCACAGGGGGTGAAGAACACTACGGTGGGCTTGGGACCCTCGGAGCTGATGGCCTCGATGGCCTCGGCAATAGGCTCGACCTTCATGAGCATGCCCTGCCCGCCGCCGTACGGCTCGTCATCGACGGTACGATGGCGGTCGTGCGTCCAGTCGCGCAGGTTATACGCCTTAAAATCAAAAAGGCCGGCCTTGCGGGCGCGGCCCAAGATCGATGTGGACATGACGGGCTCAAACATCTCGGGAAAGACCGAAAGGGTCTCGATCAGCATGTTGTCCTCCCTACTTGTCCATATCGATCAGGCCGTCCATAACGTGGACGGAAATTGTTCCTGTGTCGGGAAGATCGAGCACAACCTGCTCGATCACGGGAATCAGTACCTCGCCGTACCGATCGCCCTCGACAACCCAAACATCGTTAGCGGGCGTCGACATGATCTCGACGATCGTGCCGAGCGAACCGAAGCGCTCGTCGACCACCTCGCGACCCATCAGGTCGGTATAGGCAGCGTCGAGCGAATCGAGCTCAAAGTCATCGCGATTTGCCAGCACATAGCATCCCGTGATGCCCTCGGCGGCCGTCAAGTCGTCAATACCCTCAAACGAGACCAGATCGCCATCGCCCGTATCGGTGACGGACACGACCGTGCAAAAGCGGTCGCGCTTGAGCGCCGGCGGCGTCAGGGCTACGCGCATGCCAGGCTCTAATACAGAAGGAAGCCCCCGCAGCGGCTGCGCGAGGACCTCCCCCTTCCTTCCGTGCGGCTTGACCACACGGGCGATGTTTTTGTACTGGGACCTCAAGGTCCTAGCCCAGAACCTCTACCTCGACAGCAGTGTCGAGGCGAGCGGCCAGTGCACGGGCGAGCGTGCGAATGGCCTTGATGGTACGGCCACGACGGCCGATGACCTTAGCGACGTCATCCTCGGCGACCGAAACCTCAATCGTAGAGGCGTCGTCACCATCGATGACCTCAAGGCTCACGGAATCCGGGTCGTCGACGATCTGAACAACGAGATATTCGACGAGATCGGCGATGCGATCTGAGAGCATTGCCTCACCCTCGAGCTGTGCAGCGTCAACCTCAGGCACGATTTACTCCTCGGCGCCCTCAGCGGCCTCAGCGGCAGCCTTAGCGGCCTCGGCCTCTTTGGCGAGCTGCTTCTTGGACTTCTTGACGACGGTCTCGGTCTTCTCGCCCTCGTTGGCAGCCTTGACCAGAGCGGCGACGGCGTCGGTGAGCTGAGCGCCCTTGGACTGCCAGTCGGCGATCTTCTCGAGGTCGAGGTTGATGGTCTTGGGGGCGGTCATCGGGTTGTAGCGGCCAACCTCCTCGATGATACGACCGTCACGCGGGGCGCGGGAATCGGCGACGACGACACGGTAGTACGGACGCTTCTTAGCGCCGTGACGAGCAAGGCGAATCTTGACTGCCAAAGGAAACTCCTCCAACCAAGCAGCTTTAGGCTGCAACTACAAACAAACAGTTGAATATAATACGCCATCGACGCGGGCAGGTGAAGTCCGTGAGACCAACTTCTTCGGTGTAGTCGAGGGCAAATCCATATCTTAGACAAGAATTCGGGATTTGCAAGCACATACACGCACCCCACATGAGCTGCGCGGTATACTCATGACATGGAAAGACGCGAACATACATACGGTTATGAGGATGCCATGGGCGTCACGCCGCCTCCCTGGACGGGTCCGGCGGTGGGCCTGATGGACCTTGATGCGTTTTTTGCGAGCGTGGAAATGCTCGATCATCCCGAATGGCGAGGAAAGCCGCTCATCGTGGGCGGAGACGCCGATTCGCGTGGCGTCGTGTCCACGTGTTCGTATGAGGCGCGTCGCTTTGGCGTGCACTCTGCCATGCCCTCGGCCGAGGCACGGCGTCTGTGTCCTCAGGCCATTTGGACACACGGGCACTTTGACCGCTACCGCGAGGTGAGCGCGCAGGTCATGGCGATTCTCGCCGACGAGACCCCGCGTGTTGAGCGCGTATCCATCGACGAAGCCTTTATCGATATCACACCGGGACGCTTTGCGCCCGAAGACCCGCTGCTGGTTGCGCGGCGTATAAGCGACCGCGTGGCAGGGCTGGGAGTGACGTGCTCCATTGGCGTGGGCTGCAACAAGACGGTCGCAAAGATCGCAAGCGAGCGGGATAAGCCGTTTGGGCTGACCATCGTGCGCCCCGGAACCGAGCAGCGCTTTTTGGCCGCGCTGCCGGTATCTGCCATGAGTGGCATCGGGCGCTCGGCCGAGGAGCGACTGCGCCGCATGCGCATCTACACCCTCGGCGAGCTATCACGTGCACCGGAATCCACCTTGGCCTCTATTTTTGGCGTCAACGGCGAGCACATGCGCCAGCGTGCGCTGGGACTCGAAATCTCCGAAGTCACGAGTCTCGATGAAGAGCGCGAGGTCAAGTCGGTCAGCAATGAACGCACCTTTGCTAAAGATTTGACTGAGCGTGGGGATATTGAGGCGGCGATTGCGCTGCTGGGCGAGTCAGTGGGACGCCGTCTGCGCCGTCAGGGACTAACAGGCGCCACGGTAACGCTCAAGCTCAAGTATTCGTATGGAAACGGTCGCTCGGCACAGCGCCGGCTGCCTCATCCGACCGACGATGAGAACATCTTCGTGGCGGTTGCACTCGAACTGCTCGGCAACATCTGGCAGGAAGGAATGCACGTTCGCTTAGCAGGCATCGGCATGAGCGACTTCGACCACCAAGGCGGCATCCAGACCGACCTGTTCTGCGAGATCGATGACCGCGGAGCCCAATCCAGCGACCGACGCGACCTCTCCGTCGCCATCGACGCCGTCCGAGACAAATTCGGTGACACCGCCCTTTCCTTCGGCCGCCAATCCCGCTTCAACGATTAACCGCCTTTGGGCAAAAAGAAAGCCGGGCAGGTGCGGAAAACCGCACCTGCCCGGCGATATGCGTGAGGGTAGCTAAACCCCGTCTCAAATGAGCTACTAGAGGAGGTTGAGGGGGAGCTGGGGAGCGTCACCCCAGAGCTTTTCGAGACGGTAGAAGTCGCGGGCTTCGGGAGTGAAGACGTGGACGACAACCGAACCGTAGTCCATAAGCATCCAGGTCTTCTGCTCGCGGCCCTCGATGGAGAACGGATGCTCGCCGCAAGCCTCGGCGACCTTCTCCTCGATCTCGTCGACGATCGAATCGACCTGGCGGTTGTTGGTACCGGTGGCAAGCACAAAGTAGTCGCACACATCGGAAAGCTCGGTCAGGTCGAGCACCTGAACGTCCTCGCCCTTCTTGTCGTAGGCGGCCTGCGCGGCGGCGCGGGCGACATCCTCAGCGGCGACACCGCTCGCGGACAGCGAGGCGGCAGTGCGGTCGGACGTGGCAGCGAAGCTCTTGTGCTCCACACGTTCAAGAATCTGCTCGTCGGTCATGGTCTCGTCGGCCATGGAATACCTCTTTCTAGACAGCCCGAGCTAGCGCAGCTGGGCGTAATGGTTGTAAATCGAAATAGCCGTGGGATAAAGATAGCGCCCGGACTGAATCACATAGACCAAACCCTGCGCAAAACAGGAGAAGAACAACTCGTCGAGCGTCGACTCCCCCACCATCTTGCGCAGCGCATGTGCATAGTCGCCGTGGCGGTTGGGCTCGATGGCATCGGCCACAAAGACCACCATATCGAGCGGCGTCATGTCGCAGGCACCCACGGTGTGACGGTCGACAGCCTGGAAAACGGCCGGCGACAGCCCGGGAAAAAGCTGCGGAAGCTCATAGGCGGCAACAGGGCCATGCAAAAGCGGCGTCGCGGCAGAAGGAGAGCCGGCAATCTTAATGCCGTAATGCAGAGCGCGCGTGACCAGCTCGTCGTCGGAGAGCACTTTGTCCCAGTCATGGATCAGGCCGGCGGCAGCGGCATCAAAGCGGTCAACGCCGTAGACCTCGGCCAGATGAAGTGCGGTCTCGGCAACACCCAGCGAATGCACATAGCGCTTGCGCTTATCCTTCATGCGAACATCGAGCAGCTCTTGAATGCGCTTGAGCAGCGCGCGCTCATCGCCCTCAAACTGATCCTCTACCGACAACGTAGACCCCCATCACTCAAAATCTTCTTGGCCCAAATCGGCATATAGCCTGCGTTTGCGAATGTAGCCGAGCACGGACTCGCTCGTAAGATAGCGCACGCTCATACCGCGGGCAACTCGCTTACGAATGTTCGTCGAGCTGATCGCCAGCGCCGGAATCTGAATATAGCGCACGTCGAACGGCAGCCCCGACTCTTTGATTCGGGCACGCGCCGTATCGATATCAAAGCCCGGTCGCGTCGCCGCAATAAAGGTAGCAAGCTCAGCGATTCGTTCGGCATCATGCCAGGTCACAATATCGATAATCGCGTCGGCGCCCGTAATAAAGTAGAGCTTTACCTGCGGCGGGTAAAAGTCGCGAAGGGCATGAAGCGTATCGGCCGTATAGGTTACACCCGGACGGTCAATCTCGAACCGGCTCGCCAAAAAGGCCGGGTTCGCAGCGGTGGCGAGGACCGTCATGGCATAACGGTCCTCGGCAGGCGTCACCGGCTTGTCAAGCTTAAAGGCAGGAGAGCCCGCCGGCATAAAGAGCACAGCGTCCAAGTCGAGCGACTCGCGCGCCTGCTCGGCAGTCACCAAGTGCCCGTAATGAATCGGGTCGAATGTGCCGCCCATAATGCCGAGCCTAAACTCCCGCCCGTCCTCTAGAGGAAGCTCGGGCAGACCGATTCCACCGCGCAGCGACATGGCTTACTCGCCCTCCGAGGTCTCGGCATCGTCCGCGGCATCCGCCGCATCGACAACCTCAACGCCCTCATCCGCAGCATCGGCCACGTCAATGGCTTCAACGGCAACGTCCTCGCCAGCATCCTCGAGCTCCTCATACTCCGAGAAGTCCTCGGCGCCCTCAAAGTCAAAGGCGCGCTGGCAAATGCGGACCTCGTCGCCCGCACGGCAACCGGCCTTCTCGAGCGCGTCGTCAACACCCATATGCGCAAACTTATGCTGCAGGTAAATGACGGCTTCCTCGTTTTCCCAGTCGGTCTGGATGACCATACGCTCAATGGCACGACCGACCACGCGGAAGGCACCGGGCTCTTCCTGAACAATGCGGAAACGCTTCTCACGCTGCAGGCGACGGCGCTCCCACTCCTCGTCGCGCAGATCGACCGGCTCATCAGCAACCGCCAGCTCGGCGCGCAGCTTAGCCACCTGCTCGCCCACGGCAAGCATCAGCGTGTTGAGACCGGCACCCGTCACGGCAGACACGGCAAAGAACATATGGCCGTCGTCGAGCGCTGCACGCTTGAGGTCGGCAATCTTGTCGGCCGTGCCCGGCGCGTCGCACTTGTTGGCAACGACGATCTGCGGACGCTCAGAAAGCTCAGCGCCATACTGCTCGAGCTCGCGGTTGATGATGCGATAGTCCTCAACCGGATCGCGATCCTCAAAACCACCCGTCATGTCAACGACGTGCATGATCAGGGCCGTACGCTCAATGTGGCGCAAGAACTGGTGACCCAGGCCCTTACCCTCGCTCGCGCCTTCGATAAGACCGGGGACGTCAGCAACGACGTAAGAATATTCGCCGGCACGCACCATGCCGAGGTTCGGCACGAGCGTGGTAAACGGGTAGTCGGCAATCTTGGGGCGGGCGGCACTCATGCGCGCAATGAGCGATGACTTACCCACCGAGGGAAAGCCCACAAGCGCGGCATCGGCCATAAGCTTCATCTCGAGCTCAATCCAGTGCTCCTCGGCCGGTTCGCCCAGCTGAGCGAACGCGGGCGCGCGGCGCACCGACGTCACAAAGTGCGTGTTGCCCAGGCCGCCGGCACCGCCGGGCGCCACGACGACGCGCTCGCCATCGTGCACCAGATCGGCAATCTCGAACATCGGGGTCTGCGTCTCGGGGTCGAGCTCCCGCACCACGGTACCCATAGGGACCTTGAGAATCAGGTCCTCGCCGCTCTTGCCGTTACGACGGGCACCCTGTCCGTGCGTGCCGCGCTCGGCGCGGAAGTGATGCTTAAAACGGTAATCGATCAGCGAAGACAGCTGAGCATCGGCCTGGATGACGACATTGCCGCCACGACCGCCGTCGCCGCCATCGGGGCCGCCCTTGGGAACAAATGCCTCGCGCCTAAACGACATGCATCCGGCTCCGCCGTCGCCGCCGCACACGTTAATGCGGCTGATATCGGTGAACTGTGACAACAGAATCGCCTCCTACAAAAAAGAGGGAGACCCTTGAATCCTAAAACTCAAGTGCCTCCCACATATGTGCTCTATGAAGGGTGAATTACGCGTTCGCGAGCGGGCGTACGCTGACCCTGTGCTTGATACCCTTGTGGAACTCAACGGTACCGTCGACCAGCGCGAACAGCGTGTCGTCCTTACCACGGCCAACGTTCTCACCCGGGTGGATGTGCGTGCCGTGCTGACGGACGAGAATCGTGCCCGTGGTTACCGTCTGGCCGGCATAGCGCTTCGTGCCAAGGCGCTGACCGCGGGAGTCACGGCCATTACGGGAGGAACCGAGTCCTTTTTTGTGTGCCATTGTGTATACCTACTCTTTCGTTACGAGTGTAATCTACTCGGCGACGGGAGCCTCGGCAACAGCCTCAGCCTCTGCCTTGACAGCCTTCTTGGCGCGGGAGGTAGCCTGAACCTTCACGATCTTCAGCTTGGTGAGCTGCTGACGGTGACCCTTCAGACGACGATAGCGCTTGCGCTTGTGGAACTTGAAGACCAGCTGCTTCTCGCCCTTGAACTGCTCAACGATCTGAGCGGTAACCTTGGCCTTGGCCAGCTTGTCGGGATCGGTGACGATCTTCTTACCATCGTTGAGGAAGATAACCGGCAGGGTGACCTTGTCGCCCTCATTGCCCTCGATCTTCTCGACGGTGATGACATCGTCGGTGGCGACCTTGTACTGCTTGCCGCCCGTGTTAACGATTGCGTACATGTTTACTTGCCCTTCATGCATCAGTTAGTGCAACAGCCGAATATAGTAGCAGGCGAAAATACCCCCGTCAACGAGTATGTGGAGCAAATCCACAAGTTCGCACAGGTATGGGGCTGACGAGTCGGCCCTCGTCGTCCTCGCATGCTTGATTCTGACGCTCGACATCGTAGGAGCAGATGGTCACGAGGTCTTGCATACCGGTGGAAACAATAGGTGCATCCACGCCCGGGGTCAAGCCCTGCAACAAAACATCAGCAGCAGAAAGCAAAATTTCCGGACGCATGGAGCCCTCGTTGTCGGCATGGGTGTCGAGCATGAGCACCAAATGGTCTGGGCGCTCCCCCGCCGTGAGCTCATAACCCACGAGCGTGTGATCCAAATCCAAGCGCTTGCTCTTTTTGCCGCGCGCGTAGTCGATGCCGTGGCCCGCGCGCAGCGTGTCGATCGCACGACGCACCTCGTCGGCGCTTACGGGCGCCTCGGGATCCAAGTGCAGGTCGATGCGATACGACAGGCGCGTGAGCTGCGCCGTCAACGCCGGCGTGCGCACGTCGATGTACGCCGCCTCGATGGGCGCCAGATCGGCCGGAGACGCCGCAGCCAGGCGCCCAAACGCCTCGTCGAGCGCCACGAACTCGGTCATAAACAGGTCATACCACTCGCAGGTCGACGACGTACCCACCGGCAGCGCCGAAGAGAAGCCCACGCGCATGTGCGGAGAGAAGCCCTGCGTGACGGCATAGGGAAGTCCCGCACGGCGCACGATGCGCTCAATGGTATGGATTACTTCGAGATGGCCCAGGTACTTAAGGCGATCGCGCTTGCCATAGCGAACACGAAGCCTAAAGAGCGAGGGGTTGTCGGTCAGGCGCTCACTCATGCGCGATCACCCATCAATACATTCTTGGCGTGGAGCGTGGGGCAGATCCCGCAGCCGGTGCACGACGTACGGGTACAGTCGGGAGTCGTGACGCCCTCGAGCGAGCGACGGTACTCGCGCTCGAGGAAGCCGCGCGTGCAGCCGGGGCTCACGTGCTCCCACGGCAGGCGCCAGTCCAACTCGTAGGGCAGGTGCACGAGCTCATTGAGGTCGATGCCGTTTTTGGCAGCAGCTTCCTTCCAGTTATCGAGCGAGAAATGCTCTACCCAGGCGTCAAAGCGAGAGCCCGAGCGCCAAGCATCGATGATGACGGGCGTCATGTCACGACCGGCGCGGGAAAGCGCGGCCTCGATGAGCGAGGTCTCGGCATCGTGGTAATGCACGCGGACGGCACGGTTGCGAACGCTCGTGATGAGTAGCTTCTGGCGACGCTTGACGTCGTCGTAGTCGAGCTGCGGGCACCACTGGAACGGCGTGGCAGCCTTGGGGATAAAGACCGAAACCGAGATGGACACCGAGATCGAGCCACGACGAGCCTTGGGCACCACGGAACGACCGAGCTCCAGCACGTGATCGGCCAGATTGGCGATGGCCACGATGTCCTCGTCGCGCTCGCCGGGAAGGCCCATCATAAAGTAGAGCTTCATGCGGTTCCAGCCGGCCTCGAAGGCCGCCTTGGCCGCACGGTCCAGGTCCTCCTCGGTCACGTTCTTGTTAATGATGTCGCGCATGCGCTGGCTGCCGGCCTCGGGCGCGAACGTCAGTCCGCCCTTCTTTTCGCCGGCGACCGACTCGGCCATATCCACGCCAAACGAATCCAGGCGCTGCGAGGGAATGGACACGCGAATGCCCGTATCTTCCAGACGGCGGTTCAGGCGACCGAGTACATCGCGGATGCAGGAGTGATCGGTGGTCGAAAGCGAGGTCAGCGACACCTCGTCATAGCCGGTCTTTTCCAGACCCTGAATCACCGACGAGACGATCTGGTCGGCCGAGCGCTCGCGCACTGGGCGATACGTCATGCCGGCCTGACAAAAACGACAGCCGCGGGCGCAGCCGCGCAGGATCTCGATAGACAGGCGGTCGTGAACCAGCTGCGCATAGGGCACGCACGACTGCGACAGCGGATTCGTGGCGCCGAAATCCTCAACGACGCGCTTGTAGACCACGGTCGGCGCATCCTTGCCTTCACGCGGCACGGTGTAGCCATGCGGCGAGCAGGGCTCGTCGTGACGAACCTCATAGAGCGACGGCACGTAGTTGCCGGCAATGGATGCAAGCTGCTCAACAATCTGCGCGCGCGGGACCCCTTCGTCACGCAGGCGGCGATGCAGCTGGCAGGTCTCGAGCAGCGATTCCTCGCCCTCACCGATGAGGATAACATCGAAGAGGGCCGCGTACGGCTCGGGGTTGTACACCGAGGGGCCGCCGGCGATGATAATGGGGTCGTCCTCGGTGCGGTCGGCCGCTAACAGCGGAATGCCAGCGAGGTCGAGTGCCTCGAGGAAGTTCGTCACCGCCATCTCGTGCGGCACATGCAGGCCGACGATATCGAACGAAGCGACCGGCGCTGCACCCTCGAGCGAGAGCAGCGGAATGCCTGCCTCGCGCATGGCGTCACCCATATCGGGCCACGGCACATAGCCGCGCTCGCAGGAGATGCCCTCGGCCTGGTTAAGGATGTTGTAGAGGATGGCAATGCCCTGGTTGGGCAGACCGACCTCGTACACATCCGGGTAGATCAGGCAGCAACGATAATCAGCATCGGCCTTGGAAAGCGTGCCCCACTCGTGATCGATATAGCGACTCGGCTTCTCGACCTTGGCGAGCAACGGCTCAATTAAATGAAAACAGTCTTGGTATGCAACGCGCAACGGAAAACCCCTAAGCAGCGAGATCTGATGCGTCCTGATAGGACGCCATAGGACGGGTAGCGCCCGCGACCGTGGTCACCAGATCGCGAACGCGGGAGAACGTGGCAGTGACCACCTCGTTGGCACGGCTGTAGTCGACATCGCGCTCGTAGAGCGAAACGAGCGCACGGCCCATGCCATAGGTGCCCGCGGCGGCAGTGAGCGCCTTGACGGCAAACCCAATATGCGGCGTCTGCTTGACAAGTGCGCGGGTGACCGCTCGGATCACAAGACCGCCGGCAAGCACGCCGGCGACCTCGTAGCCGCGCTCAGGCTTAATGCCGCGTCCAAAGACGGCAGCGAGCTCAAAGAGCATGCCCACCTGCGCCAGCGCCATAACGGGATAATCGGCGCCCGGCAAAAACACCAGCGCACCGGTCGCCATATTGGTGAGCGCGCACGAGGTGATGATACGATTGGCCGCCGCGATGCGCATGAAGGCAAAGTTCGCCGCAAAAGCCGTTTCCTTGTCGGTGCGATCGAGAATCCAGCGGGCAAGCGTCTCGAGCAGATACGTCTTATCGGTTGCCGCTACCACGCCGAGCATGGGCGTGGACTCCTCGATAAACGGCACCTCCACAGCAGACTCGGCAAGCACGCACACGGGCGCGCCGGCGATCACGAGCTCCTGCACGGCACTCTCCAAGCGGTCGGAACCACACGAGAGCACCAGCACCACATCGGTATCGGTCTTTGGAGCAATTCGCTCCTCCCCCAGACGCTCGACGCGCACAATGCCCGAAGTCGTCTGCGGCACAAAGGCGTCACGCACCGTCTCGGCCAGAAAGCGCGAGGCGGACGAATCCAGATAGACCGAGACGCGCACCGGCGTATCGGAATCCTTCTTAACGGACGCGCCCATCTTAAAAGCGCGGGTCAGCTTATCTACGGGAATTTTCATAGCAAACCCCTCCAGCGGTTACGCGGCGCCCGAACGATGCCGCCATATGGATTGTACGATACCCACCGTCAGCAGCTGAATCATCATCGAAGACGAACCGAAGCTAATAAACGGTAGCGGAATACCGGTAATCGGCATCATGCCGATGCACATGCCGATGTTCTCGAAGGTCTGGAATGCCCACATGCCGACGATACCTACGCACGACAGACGCAGGAACAGCGACTCACACTTAAAGGCGACGCGAATCGTCGAAAAGATCAGCAGCACGTAGAGGCACAAGAGAAAAAAGGAACCGCAAAAACCAAAGGTCTCGGACAGGAAGGCGAAGACAAAGTCGGTGTGGAACTCAGGCAGAAAGCCGCCGGCCGACTGCGTCGCATGGCCCAAACCCTTACCAAAGAAGCCGCCCGAGCCAACGGCGATAAGCGACTGCTGCAGGTTGTAGGCATCGTCCGAATCGGCATTATCGGGGTCGATAAAGACCGTCAGACGGTTCATCTGATACTGCTTGATGAGCACATCGTGGCCGAGCAACGAATCAAAGACCGAATCGAGCGCCAGAACGAGGGCCACCAAGCCCACGAGCAGGGCCAGGGTCGACAGCACCCATTCGCGGCGTGCACCGCTCATACAGATGACGATGGCGCCCGAAACCAGCACGACCAGGCCCGAGCCCAGGTCGCCCATGGCAACGACGGCCAAAAACGGAATGGACAGCATGCCGCAGAGCTTGACGTAGTCGCGAACGGTATCGATGCGGCCGTTATACTGCGAGCCAAGCGTAGCAATAAAGAAGATGGTGATGAGCTTGGCAAGCTCAACCGGCTGGAATGTCAAGCCGATACCGGGAATCTTGATCCAGCCCGTCATGCCCAGACCGCCCGTATAGGACAGACCCGGAATCTTGGGCGAGAGGATCACGATCAAGTCGATGACGAGCAACGCCGTCGAGAAATTGGAAATACCGCGCAGATCGGTACGCCAGACCAGCACCGCCAGCACCGCTCCGATGCCAATTCCCAGCAGATGGCGTGAGAACGAGGCATCGGCCTTAAACTGCGAAGCCGACCAGATGATGATGGCACCGTAGGCGACGAGCGCCACTGTAGCCACGAGCACACCGATATGCACCTTTTGGCGAAACGTGCCGCGCGAGGCCGAAAGTTGCTTGTTGACGCGGTCCAGGCTGCTGCGAGAGCCGGTCTTGGTTGAACGGAACAGATCCGCCGGAGAAAAATCCATCGCAACCTCCTATCGAACCGAAGAATCGCCCGAGGCCGAAGAGGTATCGGGCTCGTCATAAATCACACCGAGCACGTCGCGCACGACATGCATCGCGGTATCTGAGCCGCCGCCGCCCTGCTCCAGGACAGTAGCGATGACATACTTGGGGTCATCGGCCGGTGCATAGGCGCAGAACCACGCGTATTCGTCCTCACCGCTTTTCTCGCCCGTGCCCGACTTGCCGTATACCTGCGGCGTCAGGGTGCCAAAGTGAGCCGCCAGGGACGTCGATGCCGTGTAAATCACGTCGTGCATGCCGTTGCGAACAAGAGCCAAATCCGAATCGCTGTTGATCTTGGCCTCCAGGCGCTTCTTCTTGCCCTTGCCGTTGTACTTATAGGCATCGCCGTCGCCATCGCGCGACACGGCAGACAAAAACACGTGAGGCACGTACTGTTTGCCGCCGTTGGCAAGACCCATATAGGCGCACGCCATCTGCAGGGGCGTCACCAGGATGTCACCCTGACCGATAGCAATGTTGGTCATATCGCCGGCATTCCACTTGCGGTCCTCGGCAGAGGCGTCGGTGAAGTACGACTCTTTCCACTCGGCATCGGGAATACGACCCGCGCCCTCACTCGGCAGATCGATACCGCAGGTCTTGCCTAGACCCCAGCGACGAAAGACCTCCTGCAGGCCCTCGGGATGTTGCTCGTCATAGAAGAACGCCTTGCCCATGTCGTAGAAGACGGGGTCGCACGAGTTGGCGATACCCGACTGCAGCGTCATGGTGCCGTGGCCGGAATGCAGCCAGCAGTACTTGCCCCACGACTTGCCCAGACCCGTCCAATAACCCGTGCAGTTGGTTGTCTGCGTTGAAGTGTAGGTTCCAAACTCAAGACCGGCCAGTGCCGAGAGCGGCTTGATGGTCGAGGCCGACATGTACTGTCCGCTAATGGCGCGGTTGAGCAGCGGGTGCGAACCCTTGTCATCATTGAGCTCGGTCCACACGTCATTTGAGACGCCGCCGATAAAGACGGACGGATCGAACTTGGGCTGGCTCGCCATGCCCAGGATCTCGCCATTGTTGGGATCGAGACACACTACAGCGCCGTTGCCGGCATTGCTGTAGCCAGTGGTCTTGGCAAGCTCGATAGCGCTCGCCAGCGCCGTCTCGCAGGCCTGCTGGATCTTAAGGTCGAGCGTGAGCTTAATGTCAGAGCCGGCCTTCGCGGGCACGGCGCCGGCCTGACCGGTCACATTGCCCGAGGCATCGACCTTGACGGTCTGCTCACCACGAATACCCTGCAGCAGGTTTTCGTAGTAGCTCTCAACGCCCGCCTGGCCCACGATATCGCCCGACTGGTACGTAATCTTGCCAGCAGAAGCATCATCATCGCCAGAGGTTTTCTTATTCTGGGCCTCGAGCTGCTCGGAGGTAATGGTGCCGGTATAGCCCAAGATATGACATGCCGTCTCGCCATATGGATACTGGCGCTCGGTACGCTCGGCAATCTTGACGCCCGGGAACTCGCCGGCATGCTCCTGAATATAGGCAACCGTAGAGCGACGGACGTCCGTCGCGATGGTATGCAGGCTCTGGGCGCCCTCTGTATTGTCCTGAATATTGCGAAGGACCGCCACGTAAGGCATTCCAAGCACGTTGGCAAGATGGCGAACCAGAACCTCATCCTCGGCAAGGTCGCGGTAGGCCACGACAGCAAGTGAGGGACGGTTCTGGACAAGCGCCACGCCATTGCGGTCGAGGATGCGACCGCGCACAGCGGGTGTGGTAACGGTGCGAGTCTGATTACTATTGGCCTGCTTCTCGTAATAGTCCGACGAGACCATCTGCATGCCCCACAGCTTGACGGCGAGCGCCGCAAACATCGCGCCCACACCCGTGGTGAGGATGGAAAAGCGGCCCTTAAAGGCGGTCGCCGCGGTATTGCCCTCGCCCTCGGTGGCGCGCGGGGCCGTTCCATGCTGTGTATCGTAGGTAAAACGGGAATCGCCGCGACGCATGATGACCAGCGCGACCACGATGGCCACAACCAGCACGATACCGGCGATAATAACCGTCATCTGGGAAGACATCTACGGGCCTCCCCTATTTGAGCTTGCGGGTCTTGGGCTTAAAGCGCATACCCGTCTGGCGTCCGCCACGTGCGGAGAATCCATAGCCGGACTGCGGCACGACGCCGGACATCAAAAACGGAATGGCAACCAGACCCGTCAGGATCGAGGACGGCAGCGCATGGCCGAAGATCGCCACAACAAAGCTCGTCTCCAAACCCATAAACAGCAAGATGATGCTGTAGATCACATTAATGACGAGCGCAAAGGCGCCCACGGTGACGCCGCGCGCACTCGGGGTACCGCCCGTCTGACCGACGGCGCTGTGCACCAGGGCAAAAGAGCCCACGGTCAGCAGGAGCGACATAACGCCCACCGGCACGGCAGCGGACAGGTCATAAAACAAGCCGCTGCAAAAACCGCACACGACGGCACGGGTCGGGTCGCCCGAGAACACGCTTAGGCACACCAGGATAATCATGAAGTTGACGCGACCGCCCGCAATGGAGATCTGCGGTGCCAGGCCTGCCTGCAGCAGCACGCACACGATGGCGGCGATCACAAACGTACGGGAGCTCATCCCCTGCTCGTGTAGATCCATGGACATGCCCCCTATTCGCTCGAGCCAGAATCGGTCGTCTCGGACGTGTCGGAACTGTCATCCGAGCTCTCGTCCTTCGTCTTGGTCGCAGCGTCGCGCGACGTTCCCTGCGGCGTGCTGTTGGCCGTACTCACGTCCTCATCCGAGGCCGATTGTTCGTCGGTCAGCGAGGTGATGACCAGCACTTCCTCGTTGTTCTCGGCCGTGGTCTGAGCGCGCACCACAATGGTGTAGTACACGTCGTTTGCCGATTTCTCAACCGACGAGACGGTGCCGAGCGGTAGACCCTTGGGGAACACGCCACCGATGCCCGAGGTCACGATGATGTCGCCAACCTTAACATCGGAGTCGACGCTCACGTACTCAAGACGCAGCGTGTCGTCAGCCTGACCCTGCAGCATGCCCTGGGCGCGCGTGTCCTGCACCATGGCGGATACGCCGGAGTTCTCGTCGCCAATCAGGCGCACGGTGGACGTTTTGGCCGAGACTTCGATGATCTGGCCGATAACACCGGCCGAACTCGTCACAGGCATGTTGATGGTAAGCCCGTCGGCAGAACCCTTATCAATCGTGACGGTCGAGGTCCAGGCATCGCCCGAGGCACCAACGATACGAGCTGCGGTCGATTTGAGGTTATAGGTCGACTGCAGGCCGACCAGCCCCTCCAGACGCTCGGCGGTCTTTTGAGCCTCGGAGAGCTCAGCAACCTTAGAGGTCAGTTCCTCGTTTTGCTTCTTGAGCTCGTCGAGCGTGTCCTGCGAAGCCGTAAGGTTAGAGAACACGTTGCCGATCGCATTGAAGGGAGCCGCCACAGCCGAGCCCACAAAGCGCACCGGCGAGGTAATCGTCGTTACGCCCGAACGCACGGCATGAATCGGTCCTGCCTCGCCCTCGCGGATGTAAAACGTGAGCAGCAACACCGAAATCAGGCTGAAAACAATCAACGGGCGCATACCCGTTGATTGTCGCTTGGTATTCAGATTTGTGGAGAAACCCGAAGATCGTGCCAAATGGAATCCACCTTTTGGAAATTAAGCATTGGTCTGGACGAAGCCGCCATCAAACGCATTGGCCTCGAGCACGCGGGCACAGCCGTTAACGACGTTATCGAGCGCCGTGGGGCTGACGTTGACCGAAACACCGGTCTCATCGCGCAGGCGCACGTCGAGACCGCGCAGCAGCGCGCCGCCACCGGTCAGCAAAATGCCGTAGTACATAAGGTCAGAGGCAAGATCGGGCGGCGTGGCATCGAGGGCGTCCTTAACGGCCTTGGCCATCTCGTCGAGCGGCTTGTTGAGCGCGCGACGGATCTCCTCGCTCTCGATGCGCACGGTCTTGGGCAGGCCCGTGATCACGTCACGGCCGTTGACCTCGACATCGAGCTCGTCCTTGAGCGGCACGGCGGAGCCGACCTTGATCTTGATGTCCTCTGCTGTACGCTCGCCGATGGCCAGGTTGTAGGCATCACGAACATGCGTGAGGATGGCCTGGTCGAACTCGTCACCGGCAATACGGATGGACTGCGAGACGACGATGCCGCCCATAGCGATAACAGCGACCTCGGTGGTACCGCCACCGATGTCGATGACCATGGAGCCGGTGGGTTCCTCGACGGGCAGGTCGGCGCCGATAGCGGCGGCCATGGGCTCTTCGATCAGATAGGCCTGGCGGGCGCCGGCCTGGATCGTGGCCTCAAAGACGGCACGCTTCTCGACCGACGTGACACCGGAGGGGACGCAGACGACAACGCGCGGACGCGGGGTCCACGGATAGCGCTTCTCGGACGCCTTGTCGATAAAGTAGCGGAGCATGGCCTCGGTAACATCGAAGTCGGCGATGACGCCGTCCTTCAGGGGACGAACGGCCACGATGTTGCCGGGCGTACGGCCGAGCATGCGCTTTGCCTCGATACCGACGGCCAGGATGCGCTCGTCGTTCTTGTCGATGGCGACAACAGAGGGCTCGCGAATGACGATGCCCTTGCCACGCACGGAGACAAGCGTATTTGCGGTGCCGAGGTCGATGGCAAGATCGCCCGCATAGCTACCGAAGAACATATCCATCAAAGAAAACAACGCAACTCCTGATGTGTTGGATGATTGCTGGAAAACTACTAGCTCATCATACTAGCGCAAGCCCGGCACCTCACTTGCGGTGAAGCGCCGGGCAAAGCTAAATCCCATAAGGTCACTACTGGTTGTCAGCAGCCGAGAAATCCATATCGAGCGAGGAAACGGCCCAGCCGATATGGTTATCGGAGCGCACGAATTTGACGGTGTACTCCTGCTCGCCGCCCTTGGACAGCGATGCCTTAACCTTAGCGGTCGTCTCGGTCATGGACTGATCCATGCCCTCGACGGACACGGTGGCACCCTGCGGAATCGAGGAGATGATCATCGACTTGGCGTCCTCGGACAGGCTCGAGGCCAGGCAAGACTCGGCCTTTGCGGTGTCACCGTCGCCGGCAGCCTGGAACAGATCGGTAACGACAGACTCCTGGGACGGGAAGCCAAAGCCGCGCGTGTAGGCAAAGCCCAGACCGCCCGCGGCGATCAAAATGAGCAGAAGAAGCACGATGAAGACTTTGAGACCCGTGTGGCGATGGCGACGACGGACCTTGGCCTGCTTACGGTCCTGACGGTCCTGCTGGACCATCTCGGACTCGGACAGCGTAAAGAAGCCGGTGTCCGAGGGATCGGGCATAAACTGACCGGTCACGCCCGTAGGATCGAGCGGATCGACGGCAGGAGCGTCCATCGCGGGCGCCGGAGCCGTGGCCATAGCCGTCTGGGCAGACAGCGCGGCAAGCGAATCGTGCACGCGGGCAAGCTCATCGGCCTGCTCGGAGGTGAGCTGGTAGATGCCATCGGCAGTAGCGGCGTTAAAGGCGTCGAGTGCGTCGGAGGGACGGCCGGCGGCAGAAAGTGCCTGACCCATGCCGGCGTTGAGCGCACGCGTATCGTCGCGGGGGCCGGCAAAGTCGATAGCCGTGCGGTAGGTCTCCACGGCATCCGCCGGACGGCCGAGCTTAATGAAGCAACGGCCAAGCTCGCCGAGTGCGGCGGCAGGAGCCGGATTGGCGCCGTCGATGGCGGCCTGACGGAAGGCAGTACCCGCGTTGGCATAGTCGCCCGACTGGAACAGCGCGTTACCCAGGCCCAGATAGGCCTTGAACGGCGTGGCATAAGAAGCATCCTGCGTAGCAGCAGAGAACGCCTGAGCAGCCGTTGTGTAGTCGCCCACGGCGGCGAGTGCCTTGCCGCGGTTGGTGAGCAGCGCGCCGCGCTTGCCATAGGTGCCGTCGTTGAGGGCGGCGGCATAGGCCTCGGCGGCCTCGGCATACATGCCCAGGTGCATCAAGGCGTTGCCACGAAGGTGATCGGCCTCGCCCATAATCTCATCGGGAGTTTTTGCCGCCCCAAGCATCTGAGCTGCAGCGGAAAAATCACCCGCGCGGTAAGCGGCGCGGCCCTGTTGGATCAGCTGGCTATTCAAGGAAGTCCCCTTTACTCGTGAACGATCTCAACATGGACGATCTCGTCGCCGGCACGCAGCTGCGAAATCACATCGAGACCCTCGACCGTGGTACCAAAGACGGTGTAACCGGAATCGAGGTTATGCTGGGCACCCAAGCAGAAGTAAAACTGCGAACCCGCGGAATCGGGGTCCATGGAGCGCGCCATGGCGAGGGCGCCATCGACATGGCTGTTACGCGGATTGGTGGCAAACTCGCCCTTGATGCAGTAGCCGGGGCCACCGGTACCGGGCATGCCGTCGGGGCCCTCAAGACCGGCAGCGACGTCGGCACCGGACATATCGCGGGTATTGGGGTCGCCGCCCTGAATGACAAAACCGGGCACATAGCGATGGAACTTAAGGCCATCATAGAAACCCATCGTGGAAAGCTCGCAGAAGTTCGCGACATGAATGGGAGCGCCCTCGCCGTCAAACTTGACCTTGATGGTGCCCTTCGACGTCTCGATAACGGCGCACTCGTCGCCGGCAAGCTGATACTCGGGCGTGTAGAGCTCTTTCTTAAAACCAAACATGTGGTTCCTTCCTCGTGCGTTTAAAGCATATTTGTACAAATTGTAGCAATAAGCATGCGCTTACATCAATTGCGCACGTAGGTTATGCCGACTATGGCGAACTAATTTTAGGAACGCTGCTGCGGCTTCCAGGAGCCCACGTTGGCGTCGTACTGATTCAGCGCGCTGTTGCCGCCCTGCGCGATGGGCGCCAGGATATCGCTTTGGTGGGAACTCATCGACTCACCATCAGGAATGGCCAGCGAGATGTCCCAGCTCTGGCAGATCACGTCGACACGCTCGTACATCCACTCGGCAAGCTGCTTTAAGTGGGCGATGTCGTCCGCATAGACCGTATCGTCCTGATACTTAAGGTTGTTGAGCTCATCTTGCGTCTTTTTAATCTGGTCGCGCAGGGCGTAAGCACTCTGCGACAGCTCCTGACGGGTGGACAGCGGCGTTCGGAGATAGCCGTTGTTAAAGGAATCGATGACCTCGCCGATCTGGTCCTCGTCACCGTAGGACACGATGGTCTGATACAGACCGTCGAGCCTGGTATAGAGCTGATCATCGGTGAGCACGGTTTCTTCCTGGACCACCTCGGCAGAATCGTCCTGCTTGGTATCGTCCTCATTCGCCTCGCCCTTTTGGCGCGTGGGGAAGGTCGTCTGCGCGGCCTGGCCAAACTGGTCATAGAAGCCAGGCATGACACCCATGGGATCGGCCGTCACGAACCAATAGGCACCACCGCAAACGACTGCAAGGACCACGATGACGATGAGCGGCTTGGGGATATGACGCTTGTGCTTGTGATAGGCGTCCTCGTCGGGATGCACTTTGCGCTTGGGTTTTTGAGCATCGTCGTGCAGGGAAACGGGCGTGGGAATATCGATCTTGGGGATACCGAAATCCTTATCGAAAGCCGGCAGCACGCAGGTCTCGTTAGGATCGGCGGCGTCCGAAAGAACCGCGGCAGCCGAGGCGGGCGCATGAGGCACCTCGGTATCGATCTGCTCTTGCGTTAGGCGCGGAAAGCCCGCCGTGCGGCCCGCTGCCAGGTCGGATGCGGCCGCGTCCTCGGAGAGGATACCCGGAGCGGGGCGTCCGCATTTGGGACACGTACGATCGTGCGGAGAAAGACGGGCACCGCAGCCCTCGCAGAACACGAACTCGGTGTGCTCGAGGCCATCGCCCGGACCCACATAGGCGTTGCAGTAGGGGCAGAACGAGGCGCCGTCCTCGATAGTCTTAAGGCAATGCGGGCAGATCACGGCATCCTCTTTTCGAAGCAATTCAAACAATCGAGGTTAGAGCATAACATCGCCACGGCCCCACAGGAGCAAGGCACCAATTCAACATCGCCAGGGCGCGTAGTTACTTCTTCTTTTTGCTTGGCATCGAGACTTTGATGCCTTGGGCGGACTTGGTCACGCGAGAGCGCTTGGCTCCGGTACTCCTCTTTTTCTTGGGCTGGGCCTGGGCCACGCCCTCGAGTGCACGGGCCTCGGCCTCGCGAGCGGTGCGATCTTCGCGGCGCTGCGCCATGTCGGCGGCGACGCGCTTGGCAAAACGCTCGGCCGTCGAACCCGTCGAGCTCACCTTGCCGCCACCGCGACCCAGGTGGACGCGCACACCACGGCCAAAACCAGTTGCGGCATGACGACGACGCGGCTTGAGCGAATCCATCATCGTGGCGAGCTTAAAGAACACCGAGCAGGTAAAGACCACGATAACAGCCAAGATAACCATCTGGCCCATCGACAGGTTGGCAATAGACAGCAGCTCCGGGAATCCGATAACGCCCACCAGGATGCCGGCGACTACAAACACAAAGAGCACCACACGTAAGGGCGTGAGAGGCTGCGAGATGCGCCAGATTAGGCTGACGCTCGCCGCGCACGACGTAAGCAGGCACATCGTAGACAGCGTGAGCTGGCTAAAGCCAAACACGCGCGCCACAAAGATATCGAGCGCCGCAGCCAAAATGACCGCAATCGACGCCGGCAGTGCACGCTTGAGTACGTTGCTCAAAAACGCACCCTTCACACGAGCATTGTTGGGCTCCAGGCCCAACACAAAGCCCGGCGCGCCGATGCAGAAGAAGTTAATGAGCGTCATCTGGATGGGCTCGAAGGGGTACGGCGGCAGCGCGATACACAGCGCCGCCAGGCCCATCGAGAACAGCGTCTTGGTCAGGAACAGTGAGGCCGAACGCTGCAGGTTGTTGATGGAGCGACGGCCCTCGGCCACCACGGCGGGCATCGAGGCAAAATCGTTGTCGACGAGTACGATCTCGGCCACGTTGCGCGCGGCATCGGAGCCGGCCGCCATGGCGACGGAGCAGTCGGCCTCCTTGAGCGCCAGCACGTCGTTGACGCCGTCGCCCGTCATGGCCACGGTGTGCTCGCGGCGCTTGAGCGCCTGCACGAGCTCGCGCTTCTGCTGCGGGGTCACACGACCAAAGACATGGTAGCGGTCCACTGCGGCATCGAGCTTGGCCGGCGTATCGAGCGTCGTGGCGTCCACATAAGCGTCCGCCCCCGGCACGCCCACCACACGCGCGATCGACGACACCGTACGCGGGTCGTCGCCGCTGATCACGTTGAGGGTCACGCCCTGCTCGTTAAAGTAGCCGATGGTCTCGGCCGCCGAGGTACGAATCTCGTCGCGGATGGTCACAAAGCCCACGGGCTCGGCCTCGCCCACCATATCGCCATCGGGCGTAAAGCCGTCCACGCGAGCCACCACAAGCACGCGGCAGGTATCGGCAAGCTCGGCGACACGATTATCGACCTGCGAAAACACACGCTCCGAAAGCACAAACTGTGCGGCGCCCATCACATAGGAGCCCTGCGCAAAGGAAGCGCCACTCCACTTTTTGGAGGACGAGAACGGAATGACCGACAGCGGCTCAGACACCTCGACCGGGCGATCGGCGTAATAGTTGAGCAGCGCCTGGCAGGTCTCGTTGGCATCGGCCGAAGTCGCACGCGCGACGTTAGCCAGCGCAAAATCGAGCACCGTGGTATCGACGGGAACGGCCGCCTCGTCCGGGCCGGCGCCTAGGTTCACGCCCTCAACCGGCAACGGATAGGTGCCCTCGACCTCCATGCGACCCGACGTGATGGTGCCCGTCTTGTCCAGGCACAGCACGTCGACGCGAGCGAGCGTCTCGATGCAGTAGAGCTGCTGCGCCAGCACCTTGCGGCGGGCCAGGCGCACCGTGGCGATGGCGAGCACCGACGAGGTCAGCAGCACCAGGCCTTGCGGGATCATGCCCAGCAGGGCGCCCACCGTGGACAGCAGCGCCGACGAAGGCACATGTCCAGCCAACAGCTCGGAGAAGCACCACGAAAGCGCGCTATCGCCCGGGGTTCCCGCGGCATCCCACAGTTCGCTCACACTCGAGGCAAACAACGCCAAACCGAGCGGGATCATGATGATGCTCGCAAAGCGAACGATGGCGTTAAGCGCGTTCATGATCTCGGAATTGACCTTTTTGACGTACTTGGCCTCGTTATTAATTTTGGCCACGTAGTTGTCGGCGCCGACATGAATCACGCGGGCGCGCAGCAGGCCCGAGTCGATAAAGCTGCCGCTCATGAGCTCGGAACCGGGCTGTTTCTTAATAAGGTCGCTCTCGCCCGTCAGCAAGCTCTCGTTCACGAGCGCATCGCCCGAAACCACCACGGCGTCGGCGGGAATCTGGTCGCCGCGCCCCAGGCGGATGATGTCGTCGAGCACGATCTGGTCCAAGTCGAGCTCCACCTCGGCACCGTCGCGCACCGCGATGGCCTTCTTAGAGGTCAGCAGCGTGAGCTTATCGACCATCTTCTTGGACCGCATGGATTGAATGACGCCAATAGCGGTATTGAGGAACACCACAAACAGGAACGTCAGGTTCTTAAACGAACCGGTCAAAATGACCAGGAACGCCAAGATCACGTTGATCAAATTGAACAGCGTGCAGAGGTTCTCGATGATGAGCTCTTTGACCGACTTGGTCTTGAGCTCCATGTTGCGGTTGATCTTACCGGCGGCGATGCGCTCCTCGACCTCGGCGGTTGAGAGTCCGCGCTCGATATCCGTTGCTGCCATACCACGTCCCATCACGTCGCGTCGGTATAAGAAAACCGCCCGGACCATGCGAGGTTCGGACGGTCTCACGTTCGATGGTGCCCCATGTTGGATTCGAACCAACGGCCTTCTGCTCCGGAGGCAGACGCTCTAATCCCCTGAGCTAATAGGGCCAACGTTTGGCATTATACCCAAGTGCACCACGGGCTATCAAAATAAAAGAAAAAGCTTTGCAATTCCGAGGAAGACGCGGCGCAACGGCCCACTTTAGAAGGCAAAAGCGAGTCGGATAGTATAAACTCTCATGGACCATATATACACGGCTCGCAATGCGGGCCGTTTTTGCAAGGGTTATCCATCTAGGTGAGAGGCACACCATGATTGCAATTCTAAAGCAGAGCGCCAGCGACGAGGCCGTAAGCCATATCGTCAGCTGGATTGAGAAAAAAGGCCTGAAGACCGACGTCTCGCGCGGCGAGAACGAGACGATCATCGGCCTGGTGGGCGATACGACCAAGATCGACCCGTTCCTGCTCGAGTCCATGGACGTCGTCGAGCGCGTGCAGCGCGTCTCCGAGCCGTTCAAGCGCGCAAACCGCAAGTTCCACCCCGAGGACTCCGTCATCGACTGCGGCCACGGCGTCAAGATCGGTGGCGACCAGTTCCAGGTCATCGCCGGCCCCTGCTCCGTCGAGGGCGAGAACCTCATTCGCATCGCCCGTCGCGTGAAGGCCGCCGGCGCCACGATGCTGCGCGGCGGTGCTTACAAGCCCCGCACCTCCCCCTACGCCTACCAGGGCATGGGCCCCGCCGGCCTCGACCTGCTGTGCGAGGCGTCTGCCGAGCTCGACATGCCGATCGTTACCGAGATCATGGACCCACGCGACGTGCAGGTCTTCTTGGACAAGAAGATTGACGTCATGCAGATCGGCGCCCGCAACGCCCAGAACTTCCCCCTGCTCAAGGAGGTCGGCAAGACCCAGACTCCGATTCTGCTCAAGCGCGGCATGTCCGGCACGATCGATGAGCTGCTCATGGCCGCCGAGTACATCATGAGCGAGGGCAACGACAACGTCATCCTGTGCGAGCGCGGCATCCGCACCTTCGAGACCCGCACCCGCAATACCTTCGATCTCAACGCCGTGCCGGTGCTGCACCACCTGTCGCACCTGCCTGTCGTTGCCGACCCCAGCCACGCCACCGGCTACACCCGCTACGTTGAGCCCATGGCGCTCGCCGCGACCGCCTGCGGTGCCAACGGCCTGGAGATCGAGGTCCACGACGAGCCGAGCCGCGCCTGGTCCGACGGCGCCCAGGCCCTCACCCCCGATCAGTTCGACGACACCATGCGCCGCATCCGAGCCATCCGCGAGGTTGTCTGCCAAGGAACCATGGAGTAGCCCATGGGTACGGTGAGAAACGCGCGCGTTAACCAGGGCGGCCCTAAGTGCGCCGGCATCGTGGGCCTGGGCCTCATCGGCGGCAGTTTTGCCCGCGGCTATGCGCAGGCGGGCGTCCGCGTGCTGGCCTGGGACCCCGATGACGATGTCATGACGGCCGCCAGCATGGGCACTGTCGCCGGAGAGCTCAACGACAAGACACTCGGCGAATGCGACATCATCGTCCTGGCTTGCTACCCCGAGGCCTGCATCGAGTGGCTCGAGGCGCATGCCCAGGCCCTCGCCGACGCCACCGACACCGAGGCCATCATGGGTCCCGTGGTGATCGACACCGTGGGCGTCAAGGGCATCGTGTGCGAACGTGCCTTTGAGCTTGCCCGTAAGCACGGCTTTTACTTTGTGGGCGCACACCCCATGGCGGGCACGCAGTACTCGGGCTACGCACACTCCCGCGCCGACCTGTTCCAGGGCGCGCCACTCGTGCTCGTGCCGCCCGCGGTGGACGATGCGCTCAAACTGGAGCTTTTGGGCCAGGTGCGCGAGATGGTGCGCCCCTTGGGCTTTGGCAAGTTCACCGTGACCAGCGCCGCCGAGCACGACCGCATCATCGCCTTCACGAGCCAGCTTGCGCACGTGGTGTCCAACGCCTACGTAAAGAGCCCCACTGCCCAGGTCCACCACGGCTTTTCGGCCGGTAGCTACCGCGATCTCACCCGCGTGGCGCACCTCAACCCGCAAATGTGGTCCGAGCTCATGATCGACGACGCCGACGCGCTCGCCTTCGAGATCGACCATCTAATCGAGTCGCTTGGCGCCTACAGCCGTGCGCTCAAGAACCGCGACCAGCGCTATCTGGAGAATCTCCTTGCCGAGGGCGACCGCATTAAGCGCGCGCTCGACGACGAGGCCTCCCACTAGACCACCTATCACGCCAGGTCGAAAGGACCGAAGCTTATGGCGATTACCATCGATATCGACACCGCACGCCCCTACCAGGTGCATGTTGGCACGTTTTTGCTGGAGCAGTCGGGACCGCTCGTGCGCGCCACTGCCGGCGGCGCCAAGGCCGTCATCGTGACGGACACCAACGTGGGCCCGCTCTACCAGATGCCCGTTAAGCAGAGCCTGGAGGCGTCAGGCTACGAGGTGAGCATCTGCACCTTCGAGGCCGGCGAGGCCCATAAGCGCGCCGAGACCTATGTTGCCATTTTGGAGTTTGTGGCCGAGCACGAGCTTTCGCGCTCCGACGTGATCGTGGCACTCGGCGGCGGCGTCGTAGGCGACGTGGCGGGCTTTGCGGCCGCCACCTACATGCGCGGCTGCAAGTTTGTACAGATCCCGACGAGTCTGCTCGCCATGGTGGATTCGTCGGTGGGCGGCAAGACGGCCATCGACCTGGCTGCCGGCAAGAACTTGGCCGGCGCCTTTTGGCAGCCGAGCGTGGTTATCGCCGACGTGGGGTGCCTAGCCACCCTCACGCCCGAGCAGTTCGCCGACGGCTGCGGCGAGGTCGTCAAGCACGCCGTGATCGCCGACCCGGAGCTTTTCGCCGAGCTGGAGAAGACCCCGCTCACGCTGGAGCTGCTCAACCGCGATGTGGCGCGCGTAGCGCTCATCATCGCCCGCAATATCGACATCAAGCGCGCCGTGGTCGTTGCCGACGAGCGCGAAACCAACCAGCGCAAGCTCCTCAACTTTGGACACAGCGCCGGACACGCCGTCGAGGCCTGCGAGCACTTTGAGTTCGGACACGGCAACTGCGTGTCGATCGGCATGGGCATCATCACGCGTGCCGCAGCCCTGCATGGCGTTTGCGATGCTGCACTGCCGGGACGCATCGAAGAGCTCTGTGCACGTCACGGTCTCAAGACCCGCTGCGAGCTTTCTGCCGATGCCGTCTTTGCCGAGGCGCTCCACGACAAGAAGCGCACGGGCGACACCATCGACCTGGTGATTCCGCACGGCATTGGCCGCTGCAGCATCGACCGCACGCCGCTTTCCACTTTCCACGAACTCATTGCCGAGGGCCTCGGCCAGAAGGGAGACGCATCCGCATGCTAGCCCGCATCACCCCGTCCCCGCTTAAGGGCACCGTTCCCGCCATCGCGTCCAAGTCGATGGCGCACCGTCTCATCATCTGCGCTGCGCTTGCCAACGGCGAGACACACGTCGCCTGCAACACCACCTGCGCCGACATCGAGGCTACGGTGCGTTGCCTTACGGCCCTGGGTGCTCGCATCGAGACCGTCGAGGACGGCTTCCAGGTCCACCCCACCATGAAGAGCATTGAATTTGGCCTGCTCAAGGCCCTAGCCGGCGGCACGCTCGACTGCGGCGAGAGTGGCTCCACGCTGCGCTTTATGTTGCCCGTCGCCTGCGCGCTGGGCGCAGAAGCAACTTTTGTGGGTCAGGGACGCTTAGGCGCCCGCCCGCTGTCTCCGCTCTCGGACGAGATTATCGCCGCCGGCTGCGACCTACAGGGTCTGGGCGGTTTTCCGCTCAAGACGAGCGGCCGCATGCGCCCGGGCACCTTTGTGCTTCCGGGCAACGTGAGCTCGCAGTATATCTCCGGCCTGCTGCTGGCGGCCCCGCTACTGGCCCAGCCCTCCTGCGTACAGGTGACCGGCCTGATCGAGAGCCGCCCCTACATCAACCTGACGATCCAGGCCATGAAGGCCTTTGGCGTCGAGGTCAACGTCGAGCGTATTCCGGCCAAGGACGGCCAGCCCGAGGTCACGAACTTCCGCGTAAGCAGCGGATCGTACCGCACGCCCGGCAGCGTAGCCGTCGAGGGCGACTGGTCCAACGCCGCCTTTTGGCTGTGCGCCGGTGCCATCGGCACCGACCCCATCACCGTTGAGGGCGTGTCGCTGAGCTCCGCGCAGGGCGACCGCAACGTGCTCGCCGCGCTTTCGCGCTTTGGCGCCCGCATCGTGCGCTCCACCAACGCCGCCACCGTGCAGTCCGACAAGCTCGCCGGCTTTGAGATGAGTGCCCACGACATTCCAGACCTGGTGCCCGTTATCTCGGCCGTGGCCTCGCTGGCACAGGGCCGCACCTTTATCCGCGATTGCGCCCGTCTGCGCATCAAAGAATCCGACCGCCTGGTCACCACCACCCGCGAGCTCACCGCGCTGGGCGCGCAGGTGCGTATTGCCGGCGACGACCTCATCATCAAGGGTGTCGATGCCTTCACCGGCGGTGAGGTCGATTCGCACAACGACCACCGCATCGCCATGATGGCCGCCATCGCCGCGAGCCGCGCCACCGGCGAGGTCGTGATCCACGGCGCCGAGGCCGTCAACAAGTCCTATCCCGATTTCTTCGACCACTACCGCCTGCTTGGCGGCAAGGTCACGCTCGAGGAGGAATAGCATGTCCTCGACCTTTGGCAACGTTTTACATCTGAGCATTTTCGGCCAGTCGCACTCCCCTGCTATCGGCTGCTCACTCGACGGCATCCCCGCGGGTATCGCCGTTGACCAAGATGTGCTGCAGACTTTTTTGGACCGCCGTGCCCCCGGTCGCGACGAGACCGCAACCAAGCGCCGCGAGGCCGACGCCGCGCATATCATTGCCGGTGTGGTCGATGGACATACCACTGGTGCACCCATCGCAGCGATTATCGAGAACACCAACACGCGCTCCAAGGATTACTCCGAGCTGCGCCGCAAGCCCCGTCCCGGACATGCGGACTTCCCTGCGCGCGTGAAGTACCACAACATGCACGATGTCGCTGGTGGCGGGCATTTTTCCGGCCGCCTAACGGCCCCCTTATGCATCGCCGGCGGCATTGCGCTGCAGGCACTCGAGGCCCGCGGCATTCAGGTCATGGCGCACGTCGCGCAGATCGGCGGCATCTCCGACCTGCCCATGGACGATATGGTCTATCGCGAGGCCGACCGCAAGGCGATCCTTACGAACGATCTGCCGTGCATTGACGCCGCCGCAGCCGGCCGCATGCGCGAGGAGATTCTTGCCGCGCGCGACGAACTCGACAGTATCGGCGGCATCGTGGAGTGCGGCATTTACGGGCTTCCCGCGGGCATCGGCGACCCCATGTTCGACGGCATCGAGAACCGCATCGCGCAAATCGCGTTTGGCATTCCCGCCGTAAAGGGCGTGGAGTTTGGCATGGGCTTTGCCGTGGCCGCCATGCGCGGCAGAGAGAACAACGATCCGTATCGCATCGATGCCGAGACCGGCGAGATCGAGGTCGAGTCCAACAACGCCGGCGGCATTCTGGGCGGCATCTCCACCGGCGCGCCCGTCATGTGGCGCATGGCCGTAAAGCCGACGCCCTCCATCGGTCGCGAGCAGCAGACCGTGGACATGGACGCCATGGAAAATGCCGAGCTCTCGGTGCACGGCCGTCACGATCCCTGCATCGTCCCCCGAGCCGTCCCCGTTGCCGAAGCAGCCGCGGCGCTCGCCATCTGGGACGCCCTCCTCGAGGACGCAGGCCAGCTCTAACCCGACTCACCTGGGTTGCCTGCCAACTCAGCCGTTACGCGAAAGGGGCCTCCATGGACCTTGCCGATATTCGCCAGACCATCGATGGCATCGACACCACGCTCCTAAACAGCTTTGTCGAGCGTATGGACATTGCCACCGAGGTCGCCAAATCAAAGATCGAGATGGGCAAGGCCGTCTTCGACCCCGCCCGCGAGCGCTCCAAACTCAACAACCTCGCCAGCCGCGCGCCCGAGCGCTACGAGGCGCAGACCATCACCCTGTTCCGTCTCCTCATGAGCATGAGCAAGGCCGAGCAGCAGCGCTACATCAACGAGCTCAAGGGCATCACGGTCTCGCAAAAGGCCCATGCCACGGCCGCAGCCTGTGACACGCCCTTCCCCCAGACGGCCACTGTCGCCTGCCAAGGCGTCGAAGGCGCCTACAGCCAGATCGCCGCGTGCAAACTCTTCGACGTGCCCGACATCGCGTTTTTCGAGACCTTCGAGGGCGTCATGCGCGCCGTGCGCGACGGCTTTTGCGAGTTTGGCGTACTGCCCATCGAAAACTCAACCGCCGGCTCGGTAAACGCCGTCTACGACCTGCTCGCCCAGTTCGACTTCCATATCGTGCGCTCGCTGCGCCTCAAGATCGACCACAACTTGCTCGTCAAGCCCGGCACCAAGCTCGCCGACGTGCGCGAGGTTTACAGCCACGGCCAAGCCATTGCCCAGTGTGCGGGCTTTATCGAGTCCCACGACCTGCACGCCACCAAGTACCCCAACACCGCCATGTCGGCCGAGATGGTCGCCAGCTCCGGGCGCACCGATGTTGCCGCCATCGCATCGCGCAGCTGCGCGACACTCTATGGCCTGGAGGTGCTGGAGTCCAACATTCAGGACTCGGACAACAACTACACGCGCTTTGTCGTCATCAGCCGCGAGCCACGCGTCTATCCCGGTGCCAACCGTACCTCGCTCATGATCACCACGGCCAACGAGCCGGGCGCCCTCTATCGCGTGCTCGAGCGCTTCTACGCACTCAATATCAACCTCATCAAGCTCGAGAGCCGCCCCATCCCCGGTCGCGACTTTGAGTTTATGTTCTACTTTGACCTGGACTGTCCCTTTGGCAGCAAGGCCCTCGACGACCTGCTCGATTCGATCGACGACGTGTGCGAGAGCTTCACCTACTTTGGCAGCTACACGGAGGTGCTCTAGATGACCGATACTGCCGCAACCCGCCCCTACGGCGTGCTAGGCCGCGTACTGGGCCACAGCTACACCCCGACCATCTACAAAGAGCTCGCGGGGCTCGACTACGTGCGATTTGAGCGCGAGCCCGAGGACCTCGCGGCCTTTATGACCGGCGACGAGTGGGAGGGCACCAACGTGACCATCCCCTACAAGCGCGCCGTCATGGAGTACCTGGACGAGCTGAGTCCACTCGCCAAGCGCATGGGAAACGTCAACACCATCACGCGCCTGCCCGACGGTCGCCTGCGCGGCGACAACACCGACTACTTTGGTTTTCAGTGCCTGGTCGAGGAGCTGGGCGTAGAGGTTGCCGGCAAGAAGGTCCTCGTACTTGGCGCCACCGGCGGCGCCGGCACCACGGCAAGTATGGTGCTGGGAGACCTGGGCGCCATCGTTGTGCCCGTGGGTCGCACGAGCGAGGTCAACTACGGCAACATCGCGCAGCAGTCCGACGCCGCCTTACTCGTCAACTGCACGCCTGCCGGTATGTTCCCCCACTGCCCCGACGCGCCTTGCACGCTCGAAGGGCTCGATGCACTCGAAGGCGTCATCGACATTGTCTACAACCCCGCTCGCACGGGACTCATGCTCGAGGCCGAGCGCCGCGGGATCCCCTGCATCGGTGGCCTGCTTATGCTTGTGGCACAGGCGGCACAGGCTGTTGAGCGCTACACCGGCCAAGTCACCCCGCGCGAGCGCATCCTGGATGTGACGGAGCGTCTGTCCCGCCGCGAGCAAAACATCGCCCTGATTGGCATGCCGGGCTCGGGCAAAACCCGAGTGGGCGAGCAGATCGCCCAGCTCACGGGACGCGAGCACATCGATCTCGATCGCGCCCTCGAGGAGCGCCTGGGCATGCCCTGTGCCGACTATATCGTCGAGCGCGGCGAGGCGGCCTTCCGCGAGCAGGAGACGGCGACGCTGGCCGACATCTCCAAGCGCAGCGGCCTGGTGCTTTCCACGGGTGGCGGCGTGGTCACGCGCGACGAGAACTACCCGCTGCTACACCAGAACAGCCAGATCGTGATGCTCAACCGTAAGCTCGACGAGCTCGCCCACAAGGGACGCCCCATCACCGCCCGCGACGGCATCGACAAGCTGGCCGAGCAGCGTATGCCGCGCTACCGCGCGTGGGCCGACTACATCATCGACTCACGCGACTGCGCCGCCAACACCGCCCATGTCCTCCTCGACACCCTCCCACCCGCTCTCTAACCAAAACCACCACAAAGGGGACCGGCGCCTTTGTGGTGGTTTTGCAACCGCAAAGGAAGCAACCATGAAAGCACTCGTCATCAACGGCCCCAACCTCAACATGCTCGGCATTCGCGAGCCGGGCATCTATGGCAGCGACAACTACGACCGCTTAGTGCAGATCTGCCAGGAAGCTGGCGCCGCACAGGGCTTCGACGAGGTCGAGGTTTTCCAGTCCAACCACGAGGGCAGCATCGTCGACAAAATCCAGGAGGCCTACGGCAAGGTCGACGGCATCGTCATCAACCCGGCCGCCTACACGCATACGAGCGTGGCCATCCTGGACGCGCTCAAAGCCGTCGCAATCCCGGCTGTGGAGGTCCACATCAGCGCTGTCGAGACCCGCGAGGACTTCCGCCAGGTGAGCTACGCCCGCCTGGCCTGCTTCGCCACCATCACCGGTGAGGGCCTGCAGGGCTACGCACATGCGCTAGAGCTGTTGAGGGAACGACTCGAAAAGTAGTCTCGCGCGCAAATCCATCAACCCCGATTCGCACGCCAGTAATGCCAGTGCCGCCAGCAGCAACCTCGCTACTGGCGGCACTTTATTACTGGCATATAATCGTTGCAGCCACACAACGTCTGGAGACTCGCATGCTAAGCATCCATCTGGGAGATTACCCCGGTTCCATCTACGATACCGAGACCTACTTTAGGAACTCATACTTGGACTCATGGTTCGAAGACCCTATGGCCGCACAGATCATTAAAAGCGTGGACGGATCAGAGCTCATCGGCCCCCACAACATCGTAAGCAAGCAGCTGGGCTCGATCACCCCACTCGAACTGTCCGGCGGCGTTAAGACGCTGCTGCTGGTGCGCAATCTACCAAACATGGTGTTCAATGCATCCACTTGCGGAGATAACTGCGCCCGCTGGCTGCTCAAAATTGGCAAAGAGCAGGATGTGCTGGTGACCCTTTACCACATCATGAAATTTCCCTGGAAGCGTTTTGAGATTCGCATCAATAACGACGGCCGCATCGTCAGGAACATGCAGGAGTTCGTCGGTGCCACCAATGATTTTCTGGATGTTGATGAGTAATGAAAGGATCACACACCGTTGTCGTGGAGCGCGCAAAAGTCAAATACACGCTCACCTTTAAACGCAATATTTCCTTCATCCGCGGCAACAGCGGCACGGGCAAAACGACGCTCATCTCGATGATTCGCGACTACAACGACCGAGGACCGGAAAGCGGCGTTGCACTCAGCTGCGACGTGCCTTGTGAAACGCTTTCCGGCAGACGCTGGGAGCGCGAGCTTCTGATCATCGAAGATTCAATCGTCTTTCTAGATGAGGGCAACGAGTTTATCTACTCAAAGGACTTCGCCAAAGCCGTCAACGGCTCGTCCAACTATTTTGTTCTGATATCTCGTCGCGATGCCAACGAGCTCCCCTACAGCGTTGATGAGATCCTGAAGCTAGTCAACACGACAAGTAAAACAATCAATGGCCGCAAGAGCGACAGGCGCTTCTACTCGGTGACCAAGCCGCTATATGACCACACGGCAAGTATGCTGTATCAGGATCTAAATGTTGGATTCGAGGTACCCGACGCCGTAGTTGTCGAGGATAGCAAATCTGGCTATCAATTCTACGACGCTCTTTGCAACCGACTCGGGATCCCCTGCTATACCGCCACCGGCGTTGCGAATCTAAAACGTACGATTCACGAATGTCCCGAGCAAAACATCCTTGCTATTGGAGACGGAGCAGCATTTGGTCCCTACATCGAAAAGGTGCTCGGACAGCGCGTTTACAAGAACGTTCGCTTGTTCCTCCCGGAATCATTTGAGTGGACACTTCTGCAATCTGGCCTCATTCCCAGTAACGACATTCCAAAAATCCTCAAGGACCCTTCGAGCTATATCAAAAGTCGCAAGTACCTAAGTTGGGAGCGATTCTTCACCGACGTATTGATCAAGTACTCGACAGACACTCGCTACGCCTACAGAAAGGCAAAGCTCAATGAGCAGTACCTGAGGCCGCAGGCGATGAATGCAGTTGCAAACGTCTTGCCCGAGTGCCTGAAGGCAGACTAGACAGACTAGATATAGTGGGGAGGGCCAAGTTGGTCCTCCCCGTTTTTGTTACGCCTTCTTGATCACGTACGCCAATCCAATATCGCAGGCACAGCGTACGATTGACGCGAAGAACCACGATGCTGGCAGCGTCATAAGCAGAGGCTTGCTCACGCTCGGCTCCAGCCCCCTTTGGCGCGCCGTATAACCAATCCACATCAGCAGCACAATAGCAGCTCACGCCACCGCTTCGGCCTAAACGTATACCCGGCAAGAATAAAGAACACCGGCATGTGAAAAAGCCCAGACCACCAAGCGGTCTGGGCTTAATAAACGATGGTGCTCCATGGCGGATTCGAACCGTCGACCTTGGGATTAGAAGTCCCCTGCTCTATCCAACTGAGCTAATGGAGCAAATAACCGCACGCCCAAGCAAGCGCAAGCCTGTCAGGCGCAAGTAATTATAACCTAGTTGAACTGCTCGCGATACGCCTTGCAGACCTCATCGACCGGGCCGTCCATGCGAAGGTCACCCTTCTCAATCCAAACGGCACGCTGGCAGATGCGCTCAACCTGCTCCATGGAGTGCGAAACGAACAGAACCGTCACGTCGCCGCTTTGGATAAAGTGCTGGATGCGGTCCTCGCACTTCTGCTGGAAGAACACGTCACCGACGGATAACGTCTCGTCAACGATCAGAATATCGGGCTCGGTAATCGTCGCGATTGCAAAGGCGATACGCGCCACCATGCCCGAGGAGAAGTTCTTAAGCGGCATATCGACAAAGTTCTGAAGCTCAGCGAACTCAATAATGCCGTCAAAGTTGGCGTCGATGAACTCCTTGGTATAGCCGAGCAGGGCGCCGTTCAGATAGATGTTCTCGCGGGCGGTCAGCTCGGGGTCAAAGCCGGCACCAAGCTCAATCAGCGGCGCAATGTTACCGTGCACCTTAACGCTGCCCTCGCTAGGCTCAAGCACACCGGCGATAATCTTGAGCATCGTAGACTTACCGGAACCATTGGTGCCAACCAGACCCACGACCTCGCCACGATGAATATCAAACGAGATATGCTTGAGCGCCCTAAACTCCTCAAAGAACAACTCGTGCTTGGCAAGCTTGATGAAGTACTCTTTGAGGTTGGTCAGCGACTCGGACGCCATGTTAAAGATCATGGTGACGTCGTCGACCTCGACAGCCAGAGGCTGCTCGCTGTAATCAACAACAGATTCAGTCATCACAGCACTCCTTAGATGTAGAGGATGAACTTGCGCTCGGACTTATGGAACACGGTGTAGCCAATAACAAGCGCAAGAACCGCCCAAGCGACGCACATACCAAACGTCATAAGCGAGGGCGTAGTCTGGAACAGGAAGATATCACGCATAAACTGCAGGTAGTTATACATGGGGTTCGCATAGACCAGAATGCGCACGAGATGCGGCATTTGCGCAACGAAGTCGGTCGTCCAGAAGATGGGCGTAATGTAGGTCCAAGCCGTAATGACGACGCTCCACAGATGCATGACATCGCGGAAGAAAACCGTGAGGGCGGAGAGCATCATGCCCAGGCCCATGCAGAAGCACATAAGCAGCAGTAGGCAGACAGGCAGCAGAATAAGGTGCCAAGAAGGCATAACACGGAACCACAGCATAACAATAGCTACGGCGACCAGAGAGAAGGCAAAGTTAACCAGCGAGAAGAGCACCTTCTGCACCGGGAAGACCCAGCGGTGCACCTTAACCTTCTTGAGCAGCGGGGCAGCACCCACGATCGACGTCAGAGCCTGGTTCGTAGACTCGGACATGACGGCAAAGGTGACGTTACCCACGATCAAATACAGCGGGTACATCTCGGGCGTAATCGAGCCATTGCGGCCCTGGGCAAAAATCGTCGAGAACACGATGGCCATGACAATCATCATCAGCAACGGATTGAGCACCGACCATGCGACGCCCAGAACGCTACGGCGATACTTGATCTTAAAATCCTTGGTAACCAGCTGACGAAGGATAAACGCGTCCTTCTCAAATTCGTTCTTAGCAAACGTCGCAGGCAGACTGCGAGTTTCTTGTTGCTTTGTCTGATCCGACACGGATGCAACTCCTTTACTCGTAATCGTTGACAAACGTACAGTATAGACCCGACGGCCCCGCAAACGATTCGCGCAGCAAAACTGGAGAACTAACCCACATCTAAGGATGCCAGACGCAAAAGGCTATACTATCTAGAATTGAATGTATAAGGAGCATTGAGTGAATTCTGAATCCATCGCCGTCATCATCCCCTGCTACAACGAAGCGCTCACGATTGGTAAGGTCATCGACGACTTTCACCGCGAGCTTCCACAAGCGACGGTCTATGTCTATGACAACAACTCGTCGGACGATACCTCACGCATCGCCACCGAGCACGGCGCCACGGTCCGCTTTGAGCCCCGTCAGGGAAAGGGCAACGTCTGCCGCCAGATGTTTCGCGATATCGACGCCGATTGCTACCTGATGGTCGACGGAGACGACACCTACCCCGCCGAGGCGGCCAAAGCCCTCTGCGAGCCCATCCTCAACGGCACGGCCGATATGACCGTAGGCGACCGCCTTTCCAACGGCACCTACGCCGAGGAAAACAAACGCGCATTCCACGGCTTTGGCAACAATCTGGTCCGCGCCATGATCAAGTGGATCTATGGCTACAGCTTCGATGACGTCATGACCGGCTACCGCGCCATGAGCCGCCCGTTCGTTAAAACCTTCCCTGTGCTTTCCGAGGGCTTCCAGATCGAAACCGAGCTCTCGATCCACGCCGTCGACCACCGCTGGCGCATCGAAGATGTGCCCATCGAGTACCGCGACCGTCCGGAAGGTTCCGAGTCCAAGCTCAATACCGTAAGCGACGGCATTAAAGTCGTTGCGATGATCGGCACGCTGTTCAAGGACTACCGCCCGCTGAAGTTCTTCAGCCTCGTCGCGCTTCTGTTTGCGGTGACTGGTCTCGCCCTGGGCATGCCCATCGTTGTCGAGTACTTTCAGACCGGCCTCGTTCCGCGCTTCCCCACCGCCATGCTCGCCGCGTCGTTTATGTTCCTGTGCGGCCTGAGCCTTGCGACCGGCTTCATCCTCGATTCCGTGGCAAAGGTCGAAAAAAAGCAGTGGGAGGTCAACGTGTGCAGCAAATACGCCTACGACGACCAGCCTGGCAGGTCCGCCACCACGCCAAGCGAGAGGTAGATCTTCCGCAAAATACTATTGGCACTACTGCGTAGATAGCCACCAACAAGAAAAGCCGCCGTTAACAAGCGGCGGCTTTTACTCTCGAAAAGTTAATAGCGGCTAGAGCGTCTTGAGGTACTCCCCCAGCTCTTCCTCCCAGTCGGGCATATGGAACCCAACCGACTCGAGCCTGGAAAGGTCGAGCGCGGAGTGGACCGGGCGCGGGGCGATGGGGCCGGCGGCGCTCGCGTAGTAGTCGGCGGTCGATACCGGCAAGACCTTGTCCCCGTTGCCGTTGGCGGCCTCGAAGACGGCGCGGGCGATGTCCGCCCAGCTCTTCACGGCGCCGGAGCCGGTGCAGTCGTAGGTGCCGTAGGGGGCCTTCGCGTCCAGCACATGGAAGATGGCCTGCGCCATGTCGCGCGTGAAGGTCAGGCGTCCCATCTGGTCGTCCACGACGGTGACCTGCGCGAGCCCGTCCTCCGGGTCGGCGACGCGGTCGGACAGCCCCTTCATGGTCTTGACGAAGTTGCGGCCCTCGCCGATGACCCAGGAGCTGCGCATGATGTAGTGGCGCGGGCACCCCGCCACGGCGATGTCGCCGGCGGCCTTGGTCTGGCCGTAGACGGACAGCGGGCTGAGGGGCTCCTCCTCGTCATGCACCTCCGCGGTGCCGTCGAAGACGTAGTCGGAGGAGACGTGGACCAGGGTGATGCCGTGCCCGGCGCAGGTGCGTGCGAGAAGCGCCGGCCCGGTCGCGTTGGCCTTCCAGGCGGTCACGCGGCCCTCGGGGGTCTCCGCCCTGTCCACGGCCGTGTAGGCGCCGCAGTTGATCACGGTGCCGTAGAGCGACCAGTCGTACTTGGAGTAGGCGTCCGGGTCTGACATGTCGAAGGTGTCGATGTCGCAGAAGTCGAAGTCCTTGGCGACGCCGCGCTCCTCCGCCAGCGCGCGGACCGCATGGCCCAGCTGGCCGTCGCAGCCGGTGACGAGGGTGCGCCTGGGAGCCATGGGGACGACGTCCTTCAGCATCGGATGGTTGAGGTCGGCCTCGGAGACGGTGGCCTCGGCCAGCGGGATCGGCCACTCGATGGCGAGCTCGGGGTCGGCGAGGTTCACGAAGGTGTAGGTCTTCTTCAGCTCGAGGGACCAGTGGGCGTCCACCAGGTAGGTGTAGGCAGTGCCGTCTTCGAGCGCCTGGAAGGAGTTACCCACGCCGCGCGGGACGTAGATGGCCCTGGACGGGTCGAGCGTGCAGGTGAACACCTTGCCGAAGGTCTCGCTGCCCTCGCGCAGGTCCACCCAGGCGCCGAAGACCGAGCCGCGGGCCACGGAGATGAACTTGTCCCAGGGCTCCGCGTGGATGCCGCGGGTGACGCCGCGGCTGTCGTTATAGGAGATGTTGTTCTGGACGACCCTGAGATCGGGGATGCCCAGGGCGGTCATCTTGGCGCGCTGCCAGTTCTCCTTGAACCAGCCGCGCGAGTCGCCGTGG
>CAJLVJ010000005.1 GCA_905210085.1 uncultured Collinsella sp.
GGAGCTGGAGAAGGCGGCCAGGAAGATGATCGAATCCAGCCTGGAACTTGCCGACGGCGTGGAGGCAGCCTAGGATATCAACTGATTCCGGATATCGGACACGGGGGCCGCAAGGGCCCTTACACCAACTTTCTCGACACTACCCGGTCTAGTGGTAAGCGTAGTCGTCCTTTTGGTAGTTTGTCGTGTGGTCGGAGTGGGCGATTGCCATGAGCTCGTCGGTCAGGCCAAAGTGCAGGTGGCGATGGTCCAAGTCCCCGTACCAGTTGTCGCTGGTGTCGTCCCAGGTCAGGTCCATCTGGCACCATTTGCCGTCGATCTTTACGGCGTTCCAGGTGTGGCCGTTGCCGGTGATGCGGCCGTTGGCGATGCCCGCGGCGTCAAGGAGCTTGGAGTAGATGCACTGGTAGCTCTCGCAGGTGCCCTGGTGGCGCGTGAGGCCGCTTTCGGCCGAGCACCAGTTGAGGCTGTGGTCGTACTCCAGCTGGTCGAGCGTCCAGTCGTGGAACTACAGCGCCATGTCGTATTTCGAGCCGTCCGTCTCTTGCCTGCACAGGTCCACGGCGTCGTTGACGATCTGCGCGACGCTTGGGCGTGCGGCGTCGTTTACGGTCACCTCCGCCGTGGCGCGCAGGTAGTAGATTCCCTTGTCGTTTTGGGGGTCGTTTCTGTCGTTGTCCATAAAGTAGAAGTAGATGCGGTACGTGCCCGATGCCGTGAAGTCAAAGGTAAAGTCGTGGTCCGCGGTGCCCAGGCTGTAGCAGCTGGCCCATGCCGGGCGCGACGGGTCGCAGACGCTTTCCTGGCTGCCGCCGTCCCAATAGGTGGGCACGTCCATGCGCGCCTTGGCCTGGGACGAGCCGTTGGTTTGGGTTACGTGGAAGGTCGTCGCGGTGCCCGCGGGGGCGTCGTTCCACGAGACGGTGAAGGTGACGCCGTTTTGGCTTGCGGTGGCGGAATGGGCGTAGCCGGTTTGTGACGTGGTGGAGATTGCCTTGGGCGTGGGGTTGGTCTGGGCTCGGAGGGATGGGGCAGGGGTGCCGGTTGCGGCGGTGGTGCCGTCGGCGCTTTCCGTGTTGACTACGCTGGTGCTGGTGGATGTTGCGGTGTTGTCCTCTACGGTATCTGCTGTCGTATTTGTGTTGGTGCCGCTTTCGGCTTTGGCTGTGTCGCTGTTCGTGGCGTCGGATTGCGTCTGCTGCCCTGCGGTTGCTTGAGGTTGGATGGCTTCTGCGATGGCTGCCATGGGCATCGTCGAGCTGACCATGGACGTGCACGCGATCGCGCAGATCAGGTAGTAAAGGGGTCGTTTCATAGCGGAGCCTCTCGGTGAGCAGCCAATAGGGTCCGAAGGCAGCTCCAGGCCAGCACTCCGCACATATTATTTTGCGGTTTATTTTACGGGAGCCCCAGTCAACATCAGCGAACTATCTGGGGAATGTTGGGGAGGGTAGTGTTTGGCTGCCCGGTGACGTTGTGGCACGTGCTCGATTGTCTATGCGTACCTAGGAAGCTCCAATACGAGGCTGTCCGCACTTCTTCGATACCCGACGCCGGAACCTTCCAAGAAAAGTCCTCGAGGCTGCTACCTACGTCAAGCTCTGTGTGGTCGAATTCTTCAATTATTCGTCTAAGGTTGTTCTTGTCTTTGAGCATTAGTCGCCACTTGGCGGGCTTTGTTCCGAAGATTTGGTGCAGTCCCAAAGCGTCAAATTAATGACGAGCTTTCGCTTGTCCTAGCCGGAGGCGTTTACTTCCGTTAGAGACATTCGGAGACAGACGTCGCGGAAGCGGTTTGGCAATACTCTCCTGATTCAGACGACATTCTCTACTGCGAAGGCAAGACGGACTTTTCCTCTGCGTCGGCTAATCCCTTCTACTGTGGTGCCAGGACTATCTTGTGGAACATGCGTTACATATACTGTGCTAGAAGAAGGAGGGAGTGACGGCGAGATGCAATTCTCCATGAGTGATCGTCATGAATGTGCACGTCGTTGCTTTGGTTGGCGCATATCGAAGGTTAAACTCGAATCGGGTTTATCTAGATTAGCGTAGGGGAGATTGGCTTGGCACAGCGTAAGTATGATAGCTTCGCCGTTGGAATTCTAAATGACGGTAATGCGGCGGTGCACATTGATTTGTCAATCAATGTATGGGCCGATGTCAGACATTCCTCTGAAATAGATTTTGGTATTCAAATCCCTCACAAGGATGATATCTCGGGGTTTTTCATCTTCTTCCCTTTCGAGATTGAAAAGAACGATGTCGTTGACCTTACTTCCTCGTTTCGTGATAACGGATTCGTTCAGGTTTTATTTAATCAGGATTGTGAAACTAAATGCCGTTTTGACCGAACGATTGTTACGGATGACTGTGGTAATTCATTATTGATCCTTCCTATTTCGCATAACGACAGTTTGGTTGTCGATAATCTGGAGGGAGGGTCCTTGCTTTTGTTTCGTTACGATCCCTCGGTCCTTCCTCGCGACTGCACATCTTTGTACTTTAGATTGCGATTGCCATTCGTTTCGCTTGATGGCTTGCTTTCTGGTCCCGCTGATATGAGAGAAGTAATAACAGGGCCTATCGTTCCTTTCCGTACCATGAGCTCAATTGCCGTCAATCAGGTTAGAGGTCTTCCGAGTTCAGTTGTTCGTAGGCTTGTTGAATCGAAAACTGAAATCGGCGAAACGCATATTGCAGTAATTGCTCCGCGGCAATGGGAAATAAATTCCTTTCTTACGCCTTATAGGGTGAGGCCGCTGGAGAATATCGCTTGGGAAAAATATCAGCCTCGGTTGAAAGGCAGCATTACCATTCCGCACTCAAAAAGCTGCGACATGTTTGTATATCAGTGGCTCATATCTGACAGCAATTCTTCGTTACAGCTAGAGTTTTCGCGGAAACGCATCACTTTTCTTACTTTGCTTTTTTACCTTGCTATCCTCTTTCTATTAAACCTTCTGAGCGAAGTTCTGATTCGTTTAGTTTTTGCGATCACCGAATAGGTCGTCCTATATATGATTGGATTGTCATGACGAAGAGCACGGTAGCCACGCTGAAAATTCGACCATCTATTTTCAATTTGATTCGCAATGGCATAAAAGAATATGAAATCAGAGACTCTTCGTTAGAGGGAGTCGATGTTATATGTTATTTGGATAGCGAGACAGGCACATTCCTCGGGTCTTTTGCTGTTGGTGACGTTGAGTGCGTTGACCGAGGCGCCGATCAACGGACTATTGAACGTTCCGGGGTTAATGTAGAAACCTTCTATGACTTGTTTCCTCCCGTTTCGGTTGGGGGGCCTGAAGTTTTGTGGGTTGCCAAACTTCAAAGACCCGTTGATATCAATGATGCACTAGGAATTGGTTGAGACTATGGTTCAAGACGATTACATCCAACCGCTACCGTTTTCGGAAGTAAACCTTGACGACTCCTTTTTCGATAGCCTCAGATGCTCTTATGCTGGTTTTGATGAATGGTTTAACAGGAAAGCGCTAGGTGGAGAGTACGCTTATTTCGCATTCGATTCGTGCAGCAATCTGATTGCGATGCTTTATCTTAAAGAAGAAAGTGGTCTTGAAGAGGGCGTAACTCCTCGGATGGATTTTCCTCGCCTGAAAATCGGAACTTTCAAGGTGGATTTCGATCACCATACGGGGATCGGAAAGCGCCTGCTTGCAATTGCTTTGCGCGAATTTGCCAGATCCGGACAGGATTTCGTTTATGTCACAATGCATGAAAACGAAAACACCTCTTCGCTGGCAAAGTTGCTATACAAATATGGTTTTTGTTTTTGGGGATCAAAATATCAGGAGACGGTTTTGTACAAGACTCGTCCCTGTTCCGATGATGACACTTTCAGTCGTTATCCCTTTGTAAGCCGATCTTTGGGCAATTGCTGGATATTGTCCATACGCCCTGAATATCATAAGCGGTTGTTCGGCGATGTATATTTAACGAGTGAGTCGGGCCAGCCCATCTTGGATGAAAGAAGTCTGAACTCAATTGAGAAAATTTACCTTTCCGGTTCGCAGAACGCTGCAAATATGGCGATGGGCGACAAGGTTGTTATTTACCGGACTAACGACTATATGGGACCTGCTCATCACCGTTCGGTTGTTACTTCAGTGTGTACCGTTGTTAAGGTAGTCAATATTAACCATTTCAGGGATGAGGCAGATTTCCTGAATAAGGTTCGCGGTAAAACGGTTTTCACGTTAGAAGAATTGAAACGCTTTTGGCGAATAAAAAGGTATCCGTGGTTGATATTCCTTCTGTTCAACTTCCCGCTGGAGCGCTATCCTAACCGCAAACAATTGTTAGATTACGGGTTTATTGATGACGGGCGTCTTGTTTGCGAATGCATATCTCAAGATGCGATGGACGGAATAATGGCGCTGGGGAATGCCGATGAAAGCTTTATTGTCGATTAAATCCGAGTTTGTTAAACGGATTTTATCTGGTGAAAAAAAATATGAATACAGGCGTCGTGTATTTGCCCGCGATGATGTTGAAGCAATCGTAATTTATGAGACGCTTCCGGTTGGTCGTGTTGTTGCGGAAGTCGAAATCGAAAATGTTCTTAAGGACACACCTTCCGCGCTGTGGGAGGAAACTCATAAAGATTCAGGAATTACTGAGCAGTTTTTCTTTTCTTACTTTTCTGGACTTGAGCAAGCGTGCGCTATTGAACTTGGTAATGTCAGACTTTTCGATAAACCGCTTTTATTGTCTGAATACAATCCCGATCTGACCCATGCTCCTCAGTCATTTGTTTACGTTGAGTAAGAAAGTCCGTTTCTAATTGCAATGTGGAACCGCTGTTATTCCACTACGGCACCGGAGCCGATGTGGACTCCGGTGCCGATTTGTTGCTGGCGGTCTGCCTATGCAGTTGAGGGGCACAAGATACTTCAGCAAGATTAGTGTCATGGGCTCACAGTCGCGGGGAATAGCGTGTCTTTTACTGGGTTGTTGGGTTGAATATCATATAACAGCACTTTCAATATTGCGCTGGGCACCTGGGCCGAAACCGATCGCGGTGCATTTTTGTAGCTAGAGGCCAGCTCCGTAGTGCTATCGCTCGCTAAATACTTCACAGCTAAGCCTTTCTGCGGTCAGTATACAGAAAGCAAGCGGGAACACCTTAAAAATGACTGCGTCGCGATCGGACCTTCGGAGCGCTTCGACTATATCGTTAGTATCTTTTCCGAGGGCTCCCTGCGACGTTTCTCCGATTACCTTGATGTGGGCATCTCCATGATGACCGTTCACTCCGCTAAGGGGCTCGAGTGGGACACCGTTTTCATTCCGGGCGTTACTCGTTTCGATTGGCCTGGAGGGATTTGCTCTCGGTGCGAAAGAGCTGGTATATGCTCGCGTTCTGCGTATGGATGCCGGATCGTTGATGCGATGAATATGCCAGACGGGCTTATTGAGGAAATGGGCCTGCTGTACGTCGGCGTCACTCGCGCCCGCAAAGCGGTATATGTCTCCGCTTCTATGCAGCGCAGGACAAATAACGGGAACTATCAGGTTGCTTGCCCCTCTTGCCTAACGTCTCTTCCGGGTATTGAACCTGTGAGCTGGTCGGTCATGGACGGAGAGGGGTGATTGCCGGCGGGATGGGGCGTGTCTGCTACTGACGCGAGGTCCGGTCAGTGGCCTGGCCGGACCTCGCTGGGTGTGAAGAGGCCGTTCAGTGCGAAATATAGTGCCTTAGGGCTTCGGAAAGTTCGTCTCTCAGGTCGCCTTCCAACAAGGAAATTGCACGATCGACATAGATTTTGTTATCAATTCCGAAGTAATGCCCAACGCTTGTTGCAAGAGTCTTATCGTTAAATAGCCCGAGAATCTCATTGAAATCATGGTCTTCAATGGCCTGTTGATATCTGTCGTTAACGTTCTTTTCTATGCTCGCAATGTTAATTAAGGATACTATGCCATCGGCAGTCAACTGCTCATTATCCGAAATAGTTATTCCGGAAAGCACTTCCTTTACGCCTGCTACAAGCGCTTCCGATGTCTGCTTCTTTGCTTGTTTGCTGAACCTTTCACTTACATATGTCTTAATGCTGGAAAAGGTCTTATCTGCATCAGCACCGAAACGCTGAGATAGAATCTGCACCGCTTCTTTGGTGGGAAAGAGATTTTCAATTTCTGCGACCTTGAGGTGGAAGATCCCCTTTTCCTTAAGTGCGTTGAGCTGTTCCTCGGTTTTAAAGTCTCTGTCTATGATGCCCTGGGCCTTTATGGCATGAAGGCTTGAGGTACGATTATATGCCTTCACATTATTGATGACCTGCTCGCATCCGCCGGAAGGGACTACATAACAATCGGGAAAGAGTGCGGAATAGATCCGCTTGTCGTAACTTCCTTCGGTTCCTTCAACGAATAGGACCTCTTTCCGGTTGCCAAGGAGCTCTATTAAGAGCTCCTTTGGAAGGTCGCTATCGGGAAGCATTTCTAATTCCCATTTGGTGCCATCGAAATTCTTAACCCAGATGATATCCGAGCTTCGGTGTGTTGAGGCGAAATTAACATCGTGGGTTATGTAGATAAAGAGGCAGTCTGGGCGCGACTGCTCTAGGGAAGTCCAGAGTCGCGCCATAAGCGATGGATGCAAATGAACTTCAGGCTCATCCATGATGATTATTTTGTCGTTTGGGACACAAAGAACTTGTGCGGCAAGATATAGCACTGAACGCTCGCCGTCACTCATTTGCGTTGCGCTGTAGCGATCCGTTTTACTTTTGGAGTACGCGTAGAAGGCCGCGTCTTCCTGCTCGATCTTTCTTTGAGGAAAGACTTCATCCCAAATTACTTTAAGCTTATCTAGTGCTGTTTTCGGTAGAGGGGGCCTTTCTACAGAAATAGACTCCGCATGTTTGCATTCATCAATAAACCGCTGGTTTTCAAGATTTACTTGTGCGATGAGTGCTGCTAAAACATCGTCAAAATCGTCAAGGAGCTTTGTCGTATAGCTTCCACCCCATCCCCATCGAACTTGTTTTTTCTCCTTATATTGGGAGCCGCCGTAAAAAACGTTATCTTCTGCTTCTGCAAAGCTTTTTAAAGGGACTCTCTCAGAAAAATTGATATCGCGCTGTGCTGAGATTCTATGGACCTTTTCGAAATCTTGTTGCTCTATCCAAGCACCGAGCTTTGATTTACCGGATCCATTTGGTCCGATAATAACGACGGAGTTGACCTGTGCTTCTTTACAGATCTTTATGTTGCTGGCATTGGGTAGCCAGTATTCATGTTTCGATTCGTCTTCTGACAATTGTCTCACCTAGTTTATAACGATTATTTATTGATTTAATAATAGTATTGATAACTCCCAGTGGCTTGCTTGGATCCGGCTTTGCATTGCCATACTCTTCGATTTTGCGGCCACAGTTGTTCTCATCAGGCTTAAGGCGCCATAGAAGACGGAACCTTGCAGAGAAATATTATTACCAGAAGTGTTCTTCCGATTTAGTGGGCGCTCGAGGCGGATGTACCTCACGATGCCGATTCAGCCATCGGCGTACCTGATCTCCTCGATCATTCGCCGGTAATCACGACAGTGCTGACAACGATGTCGTTCTCTCGTACCGTGAACATGCAGTAGGTCGGTAAGAGCCAGTTGGCGTAGATGCCCTTCCCGTACGCTAAAGACGCTTCCGTTGAATCTCCCTGCTCGTCGGGTGGGTCATTGTTGTACCCAGCCGCGTTCATATGGAGGCATCCGTCCATCAGGTCGTTGATGTACGCGTCTTGGGGCGCGAACCTCAGTATCCTCTCTGCTCTTTCGCCTTGGCGTGCAGTGCGTCCAGAAAGCCAGGTAGATCAACGCTCCTGCTGCGTGCGCTTCGTTTTTGTCCGCACCAGTGCTTACACTTTTGAAAGACGGCACGAGGGCATCTGTCACATATCTCATGCTGTAGACAGATTGGCGAGTTCTGAGTTGAAGGTGAGGTGATTATGAAAGGCAGAAATCAGCACATTACGATGCGTTCGGATGGCAATTGGCAGGTTAAGGGCGAGGGGACAAGTCGCGCTTCCTTCGTTACGACGACCCAGAGCGAGGCGATAAAGCTCAGTCGACGCATTTGCTCCAATCAAGAGTCGGAGTTGATCGTCCATCGTCGCGACGGCAGAATCCGCGCAAAGGATTCCCATGGACACGACCCCTTCCCGCTGAGGGGATAAGGATTCGGCTCCATAGCGACAACAGCCCGTAATAGCGTGCCCGTTGTCGCTAAATGACTTCTTCATTGTGGCGAAATACGAGCTTGGGGCTATTTCATCTGAATTGGTTGTTTGTTCTCTTCAAAGGGCTGATTTGGGGGATTCGTGGTATTGGATTGACGGACCCCGAGTTCTCCCTTAAAGTAAGCCTTGTGATGAGGCCTTGCGACGGTATGTCCGGCTTGGTCCGTGGGAACCGCCGAAAGGCGGTTTTCGCGTTTAAGGGGCCCATATGGATAAGCCATTTAAATCTATTGCCGAGCAGATTGCTATTCTTGAAAGCCGTGGGCTCGAATGAGATAACGATACTCGTTTAGTTCTGGAGCGCGAGGGATACTACCCGGTTGTTAACGGCTACAAGGATTTGTTTCTTGACCAACGGGATGGTTCTGGCCAAGAGGTTTTCGTAAAAGGGACCAAGTTTTCTGATATCTATCGTCTATTCGAATTCGATCGAACTTTGCGCCTGCTGATGTTTGAGTATTTTAACAAGGCGGAAGCAGTTCTTAAGACCGTCTGCTCTTATCGGTTTGCTATGGCTCATAAAGATAACCCAGAAGCATACCTTGATTGAGATTCCTATCGGGCTGAGGCCGGCTATCGAAAAAAGATTGACACGCTTATCGGTGATTTCGAGAAGGTGCTATGTAGGTCTAAAAAATGGAACAGTGATTATATAAGGGACTACATTCGTCATTATGATAATAATCACGACAATACGCCGGTATGGATTCTTATGAATTACTTAATGCTTGGCCAGACATTCAAGTTTTTCGAGTTTCAACCAGAAAGCATGAGAAATTCCATTGCCAAGTCGTTTTCTGACCTTTATTCCGAGACACATGAAGTCCATAAGCGCATCAGCCCACGAAGGCTAAGACTTGCGTACGATCATATTAAAGATTTCAGAAATATCTGTGCGCATGACGAGCGCCTGTTCTGCGCGAGGGTGTCTCCATCACGTGATGTCAATTTGGTGGGTGTCTTAGGCGATCTTGAGCTAGTGCTAACTGAGGATGATTACAAGATGCTGCGTCGCCAAATACTGCTTGAAGCTCTTAAGTTAAGTGACTCGCTCAGCAGAGATGCCAGTGCAAGGGTTCTTTTTGCTATGGGTGTCAATGATTTACCGAGCGTGTTTCCTACGGAGATATTAGGGTCGTAATCGACGCGAGCGATGAATTTACTATACAAGTTGGACGTGCGTGAATCGCGCAGAGCTGGTAGTAAAGGGGCCATTTCATGGCTGAGCCTCTCGGTGAGCAGCCAATAGGGCCCGGAGGCAGCTCCGGGCCAGCACTCCGCACATGTTTTGTTGGGGGTTCTTTTACGGGAACCCCAGTCAACAACAGCGAACTTTCTGGGGAATGTTGGGGAGGGGGAGGAGTAACTGACTGTTAGGGCGTTGGTCATTGGCGGCGTCCCGCCCGCGCTTCGTTGGCTATGCTTGATGCGGCAACTCCGGCATGAGGCCGTCCTGCGCCTCATCGAGGCTCGGCACCGAGGCCTTCTAGGAAACGTCCGCGAGGCTCTGCTCAGGTCAATCTTTGCATGGGCGTATTCTTTGATTATGCAGCCAGGGCGATTCTCGTCTGGTAAAACTGGCCGCGAAGTGCTTATCACCAGACACGTCTCAAGTGACTCATTAGTTTCAATGCGTTTCTCTATCATGCAATCACTACGTCATGCGGTCGCTCGCACGGGTATCATGGTGAAAGCGATTTCAATGACAGGGGTGCTCGTGGTAAAGATGAAAGATGTGGCCGAGCTGGCCGGCGTTTCGAGCGCCGCCGTCTCGCGCTACCTCAACGGTGGATATATCTCGGCGGACAAGGCCGAGCGCATTAAGCAGGCAATCGAGTTGACCGGATACGTGCGATCCAGCCAGGCTCGCGCGCTGCGCACCGGTTCCACCAAGCTCATCGGCGTCATCGTGCCTAAGATCAACTCGGAATCCGTTAGCCGCATTACCGCTGGCATTGGCCAGGTGCTCGGTCGCCGTGGCTACCAGATGTTGCTTGCCAATACCGATAACGTTGCCAATCGCGAGCTCGAATACCTCGATTTATTCCAAAACCACCCGGTCGATGGCATTGTGCTGGTGGCAACCATGATCACCGACGAGCACCGTCGCGCGATTGAGTCGTGCCGCGTGCCCATTGTGTTGATCGGCCAACATGTCGAGGGCGCGGCGTGCGTCTATCACGACGACTATGAGGCTGCCTTTGAGCTCGGCCGTGCGCTTGCGGGTCGGGTGGATGGCAAGATCGCCTACATCGGAGTTACCGAAGAGGACCGAGCGGCCGGTTATGACCGCCGTCGCGGTTTTGAGGCCGGCTTGCGCGCCGCGGGCGCGGTGCTTGATCCGAGCCGGATTCGCCAGGGGTCCTTTACACTCGACTCGGGCTATCGCGCTGCGCGCGAGCTGCTTGCCGATGCCCCCGATGTTTCGTTTATCGCGTGCGCGACCGACACTATGGCTGCCGGCGCCCTGCGCGCTCTTGACGAGGTGCGTGGCATGGGCGAGGGCGTGCGTCGCGTGAGCGGCTTCGGCGACAACGCATTTTTGCGCGCGCTGACGGGCGGCATTCCCACCGTGCATTACGGCTACCTGACCAGCGGCGTCGAGGCGACCAATATGTTGCTCAACGCGCTCGATGGCGAGGAGGGGGAGAGCGGTCTCAAGACGCTCAAGCTCGGCCATCAGCTTATGAATGTCTAGGCCTTGGGCACGTCTGCCTGCCTCTGAGACTCCTGTTTTTGCTTCAAAACTACCTTTCGCCGGCTTTTTCCTACCGTTCACCCTACTATGAAAACGATTACAGTCATATCAAACTGAAAACGATTACAGTGTATGTGTCAAAGATGGCCGGGTGCACATGCGCCCGTTGGAGGAAAGGGAAGTCATGGACTACCGCAAAACAGCCCAAGAGGTGCTCGACAACATCGGTGGCGCCGACAACGTTATTTCGGCCGCACACTGCGCCACCCGTCTGCGCCTGGTGATTGCCGATAACGCCAAGGTCGACAAGGAGGCCCTCGAGAATATCGACGGCGCCAAGGGCGTCTTTGAGGCCCAGGGCCAGCTCCAGATTATTTTTGGCACTGGCACCGTCAACAAGGTCTACGACGAGTTCATTGCGCTCAGCGGCGTCGAGGTTGCCACCAAGGCCGAGGTCAAGGAGGCCGCGGCTCAGCAGCAGAATATCTTTATGCGCGCCATTAAGGTGCTCGGCGACGTCTTTGTCCCCATTATTCCCGCCATCGTGGCTTCGGGTCTGTTGCTGGGCATTATGAGCGCCCTCAACTTTATGGCCTCCAACGGCTTTATCGCGCTCGACACCAATAACTTTATTTATAAAATCGCCGACCTGGTCTCGGGCACGTCCTTTGGCATTCTGCAGATCCTGATCGGTTACTCCGCCGCTAAGGCCTTTGGCGCCAACCCGTATCTGGGCGCCGTCGTCGGTGGTGCATTCATCAACTCCTCACTGCAGAGCGCCTACACGGTTGCCTCCGAGGGCGTGCAGACCATGGTCAACGTCATCCCCGGCGTGTACAGCTTTGAGTGGGTCGGCTATCAGGGCCATGTGATCCCCATCGTCATCGCCTGCGCCATTCTGGCCTTCCTCGAGAAGCGCCTGCACAAGATCGTTCCCGAGATGTTCGACCTCTTTGTGACCCCGCTCGTCTCGGTGTTTGTGACCGTGCTTGTGACCCTCGTTGCCGTCGGCCCCATCTTCGTCTGGGCCGAGAACGCCATCCTCGGCCTGATCCAGGCCCTGCTCACCCTTCCCTTCGGCATCGGTTCCTTTATCGTCGGCCTGTTCTATGCCCCCACGGTCGTTACCGGTATCCACCAGATGTACACCGCCATCGACCTGGGCCAGCTCGCCCAGTACGGTGTGACTTACTGGCTGCCCATCGCCAGCGCCGCCAACATCGCCCAGGGTGGCGCCGCGCTCGCCGTTGCCTTTAAGACCCGCGATGCCAAGATCAAGGGACTGGCGCTTCCTTCGGCCCTGTCCGCCTTCATGGGCATTACCGAGCCTGCCATCTTTGGTGTGAACCTGCGCTTCTTTAAGCCCTTCATCGCCGGCTGCATCGGCGGCGGTTGCGGTGCCTTGGTCTGCGCACTCACTTCGCTGGCTGCCTCCGGCACGGGCGTTACGGGTATCTTCGGCATCCTGCTGTGCCTGGCCCAGCCCGTACAGTACGCAATCATGTTTGCGGTCGCCGCGCTGGTTTCCTTTGCTGTCTCGTTTGTCCTGTACAAGGACGAGCCCAAGGCTTCCGAGCAGGCCTAAGAGCTTTTGTTTGAGGGGTGCCCGCGGGCTGTATGCTCGCGGGTGTTCCCTGCATCTGGCGCCGATCTCTGACGCCTTGTAACTTTCGATCCGTTAGGACTCTGATATGTCTAATGCACTTGGTCGCGACCTTGCAAAGCTGGTTGCCGCTGTTGACGCCGCTGCCTCTGAGCGCGGTCATGGCGCATATGGCCAGCGCTTCCATATTATGCCGCCGGCGGGTTGGCTCAACGACCCTAACGGTCTTTGCCAGGCAGATGGCGTGTATCACGCTTATTTTCAATATGCGCCGTTTGATGTCGAGGGTGGCGTTAAGGTCTGGGGTCATGCGGCGAGTTGCGATCTTATGACGTGGGATTACGTTGGCGCCCCGCTGCTGCCCGACGAGCCGTTCGATTGCCATGGCGTGTATTCGGGCTCCGCGCTTGCCGAGGACGGTCGCATTCGCGTGCTTTATACGGGCAACGTTAAGCTTTCCGATTCGGACGGCACGTACGACTACGTCAATATCGGCCGCCGCGCCGATACTGTTTATGTCGAGAGCGTTGATGGCCTTGCCGGTCGGGAGTTCAGCCAAAAGCGCGTGGTGCTGGCGTCCGAGGATTATCCCGAGGATTTGACCTGCCACGTGCGTGACCCCAAGGTGTGGCGCGATGATGATGGGCGTTACCACATGGTGCTGGGCGCGCGTCGTCGCGTGGACGGGCCGCATGTCGATAGTCGATTTTGCGCCATGCACGGCGAGGGCGCCGGGCGCGATGTGGGCGAGATCCTGGTGTATGGCTCGCCCGATATGCTGAGCTGGGAGCTCGAGAGCCGTGTGTCTACGTCCGAGCGCTTTGGCTTTATGTGGGAGTGCCCGGGGTATCTGGAGCTTGAGGCGGATGGCGGTGTACCGGCGAAGTGGCTGTCCTTCTCGCCCCAGGGGCTCGAGGGCGGTCGTTGGGACCGCGGCAACGTATACGCCGCTGGCTACATGCCTGTAACGGGTGACATCACCGGTGGCGACAGTGCCTATGATCTGGGCGAGTTCCACCTGTGGGACGCCGGTTTTGACTTCTATGCTCCTCAGGAGTTCACGGCCGAGGACGGTCGCCACATTCTGATCGGCTGGATGGGCATGCCCGATGAGCCGACCTATGGCAACGCACCCACCGTGGTGTGCGGCTGGCAGCACTGCATGACGGTTCCGCGTGAGCTTACAGCCGGTGCCGGCGGCGTGGTGCTGCAGCAGCCGGCGCGCGAGATCGAGCGCCATTATGCCTCGGCGCGCGTGGGGGCGGGCTCGTTGGAGGTTGCCGGCGATACCTGCTTTGACGTTGTTGTTGACGGTGTCGACGACGCATTTACCGCGACCGTTGATGACGAGCTGAAGCTGGCGTTTGTGCCCGCCGAGGGCGAGCTGCCCGCGCGCTTTGAGATGCGATTTACCTATGAAGGCCGCGCTTCTGCCGGCTGCGGTCGTACCGTGCGCTGGGAGCCCGTCGACGGGGTGCGCAACGTGCGCATTGTCGGCGATGTCTCGTCGGTCGAGGTGTTTGTGAACGATGGCGCGCTCGTGTTTTCGACGCGCATCTATCCCGAGACCTATGGCGTGACCGTTGACGCTCCTGGTGCGATCGTGAACTATCACTCGCTCATCATCTAGGCGATTCGTCGTATATCGGCGCTATACTGCAGCCGTTGCCCACGATGCGGGAAACATCCGCATCGTGGGTTTTTGCTTATGAAGGGACGGTGCCGCGTGGACGTGCAACAGCTAGAAGAGGCTTGGGCTTTGAGAGCCGGCGCGCGTGAGGCGCGGTTGCTTGCGGCCTCGCATGTGCCAGCAGCGCTGTCGCAGCTGGGGATTGTGCGTCCCGGTGACCGCTTGGTGGCCTTTGCGGACGACTTTGCCGATGCGTTTGCGAGCGGATTTGACGGCTGCGATGTTGTGATGGTGGGGGAGCCGTCTGTCGAGGCGTTTGCTGCGGCGTCCGGTGGCTTTGCCGGCTCGTTTGACGCTGAGGGTCCGCACCTGTGGTGGTTCGTCAACTCCATCGGCGGGTTTGGTCTGCGTGTGCCTGATCTTCGTGCGCTGGGTCGGGCGGCGCATGAGGCCCATGCGCTGCTGGTTGTGGACAACACCGTGGCGTCAGCTTTTGGCTGCGATTCGCTGCGGCTGGGTGCTGCGCTGTCGCTCGAGGCGCTCGATCGCGTATGCGCCGGTGATGCTCCGCGCAAGTTGGTTGCCGTATCGGTCGCGCGCTCGCAGCTCAAGCGCCATCGTGTGGATGCCGCGGCCGAGTGCGCGCATGTCCTGCTTGAGGGCCGTGGCTTGGCCAAGTTTGAATTGACTGCTGACGAGGCCGGTGTGCTGGAGCGGGGACCGGACTCGCTCGATGTCCGCATGCAGGCACACTTCGACCGCGCACGTGCGCTGTCCGAGTACTTGGCCGCCAATGAGATGGTGCGCAACGTGCGCTATCCCGGGCTGAGCTCGCATCCCGACCATGCGGTTGCGACAGGAATCCTCGAGCACGGCTTTGGCCCGGCAGTTGAGTTTGACCTTATCGAGCGCAGTGCGGGTGATTTCTTCGATGCTTTGCCGGGGGAGTTTCGTACATCGCCCGCCGGCGGCGCAGCGACGCGCCTTTCGGCCCCACGCGGCAAGCAGGGGAGTACCGTCCGCCTCTTCGCCGGCACCGACAATCCCTTGATAGTTGCGGCCGCCCTGGACAACGCCCTCCGCAACTAGCTAAATCATCCTCGACTCCATAAGTTGCGGTGAAATAGGGATTGATTTACGGCTTTAACCGCATAAACAGTCCCTATTTCACCGCAACTTATGAGAAGGGGTTGTGTGGCTATAAGGCCCCGTCCCAAATGGGCTACTCTTTAATGCTGGCGATGAGGGCGTCGGCTTTGGTGGCGATGACGTTGTTGATGTCGGCCTGCAGCTCCTCGTAGACCGCTATGGCTCGCTCGCCGGCGGGGGTGAGCGTGGATCCGCGGGCTCCGTCGCGCTCGATGAGCTTGCAGCCCAGCTGGCCTTCAGCCTCGTTTACAATACGCCACGCTTTGGAATACGCCATGCCCATGCTCTTGGCGGCGCGGTTGAGCGAGTGCTCGCGGGCGATGCCCTGCAGCAGCAAGACGCAGCCGTGACCGAAGACGCCCGGCAAATCCTTGTCGCACGCTTGAATGACCAACTTTGCCGTCGTCTTGTACTCCATGTGCTCCACGTCTCCCCGCTAAAGTGTTTGCTGGGCAAACGCAAAGCCTGCGTCAAACCCTCGTGTGCTCTTCTTAAATCATGCATTGTAGCAGTCAAAGTGCGTTAAGATACTTCCCCAGTATTGGGCGCCCAAGGTTGGGCTGGGTCCTACGAGGCCTGCAGCCGACCGGTCGCATGGAAAAAGGAGAAACATGGCTACGTTCTTTCCCGGTGAGTCCCACACGTTTTCGGAGTATCTGCTGGTCCCTGGTTACTCGTCCTCGCAGTGCATCCCCAACAACGTCTCTCTTAAGACGCCGCTAACCCGCTTTAAGCGCGGTGAGAAGCCGGCAATCACCCTGAACATCCCCATGGTTTCCGCCATCATGCAGTCCGTCTCGGGCGTCGACATGGGTGTCGCGCTCGCTACCGAGGGTGGCCTGTCCTTCATTTACGGTTCCCAGAGCGCCGAGTCCGAGGCCGCTATGGTCAAGGCCGTCAAGGATCACAAGGCCGGCTTCGTTCAGTCGGATTCCACGCTGACCCCCGACATGACTATGGAGCAGGTCATCGAGCTTAAGGAGAAGACCGGCCACTCCACCATGCCGGTCACCGACGACGGCACTCCCAAGGGTAAGCTCCTGGGCATCGTCACCAGCCGTGACTATCGCCCCAGCCGCGATGACCACCAGACGAAGGTCTCCGAGTTCATGACCCCGCGTGAGCAGCTCATCGTGGGCGACAAGAACATCAGCCTCAAGGTTGCTAACGACGTCATCTGGGACAATAAGCTCAACGCCCTGCCCATCGTCGACGACTACGATCACCTCATGGGCATCGTCTTCCGCAAGGACTACGACAGCCACAAGACCAACCCCAACGAGCTGCTCGACGGCGACAAGCGCTACATGGTTGGTGCCGGTATCAACACCCGCGATTATGCCGAGCGCGTGCCGCTGCTCATCGAGGCTGGTGCCGACGTTCTGTGCATCGACTCCTCCGAGGGCTTCAGCGAGTGGCAGAAGCGCACTATCGAGTGGATCCGCGCCAACTACGGCGAGGACGTCAAGGTCGGTGCCGGTAACGTCGTCGACGCCGAGGGCTTCCGCTTCCTGGCCGATTGCGGCGCCGACTTCATCAAGGTCGGTATCGGCGGCGGCTCCATCTGCATTACCCGCGAGACCAAGGGTATCGGCCGCGGCCAGGCCACCGCGCTGATCGACGTCTGCCGCGCCCGTGACGAGTACTACGAGGAGACCGGTGTCTACGTGCCCGTGTGCTCTGACGGCGGTATCGTCTACGACTACCACATGACGCTCGCCCTTGCCATGGGTGCCGACTTTATGATGCTGGGCCGCTATTTCGCCCGCTTTGACGAGAGCCCGACCGAGCGCGTCAACGTCAACGGCCAGTACATGAAGGAGTACTGGGGCGAGGGTTCTGCGCGTGCCCGCAACTGGCAGCGCTACGACCTGGGCGGCGCCGCGAAGCTCAGCTTCGTCGAGGGCGTCGACTCCTACGTCCCGTACGCCGGTTCCCTTAAGGACGGCGTGGGCGGTACGCTCTACAAGGTCAAGTCAACGATGTGCAACTGCGGTGCCCTCTCGATCCCCGAGCTCCAGGAAAAGGCACGCCTGACCCTGGTCAGCTCCACCTCCATCGTCGAAGGCGGCGCTCACGACGTAGTCGTCAAGGATTCCCAGCAGAGCGTTTCCTATCGATAAGCGGCTTTCCCAAGCACCGCACCTTGCCGTTCAAACCGTCGCTCGCGTACCAAAGTACGCGTCGCTCCTCTTTCACGGCAATCTGCGGCACTTGGAAAACCCGACCATGCTTGGGCGGGTAACAATTAGCGGTTGATTCACAACCACGTTATTTAGATAAAGCGAGATGCCCGCAAGTCGCAGGCATCTCGCTTGTCGTATTTGCTATCATCAGTCAAGTTAACCTTAGGGTCGGGCGGCTTGGCTTTGTTCGCTACAAGTTCCGCACGCAAAGAAGAGCACTTAATGTGCTCTTCGTCTTGCGCAGGACTGTTCGCAGTAGCGAATAAAGCCAAACCGCCCGACCCCAGCTAAGATTAAAGGAGCTGATATGTGCGATTGCACAGATCATAAGGACGAGATCCCTGCCTATGACGCGCAGGCCATTGAGTCCAAGTGGATGAAGGCCTGGGAGGATTCCAACCTCTTTGCCGTCGACACCGACGACAGCAAGCCCAAAAAGTATGTGCTCGAGATGTTCCCGTATCCGTCGGGCGACCTGCATATGGGCCACGCGCGCAACTATACCATCGGCGATGCCATGGCCCGTCAGGCCCGCATGCGCGGCTACGACGTGCTGCACCCCATCGGCTTTGACGCCTTTGGCCTGCCTGCCGAGAACGCCGCCATCAAGCACAATACGCAGGCTGCTGCCTGGACGTATAAGAACATGGACCAGGCGCTCGCCACGATGAAGCGCATGGGCTTCTCCTATGATCTGGATCGCATGGTCAAGACCTGCAGCCCCGACTACTACCGCTGGGGTCAGTGGATCTTTGAGAAGCTGTGGGAAAAGGGCCTGGTCTACCGCAAGAAGAACCCGGTCAATTGGTGCCCCACCTGCAAGACCGTTCTGGCCAACGAGCAGGTCACTGAGGGCAAGTGCTGGCGCTGCGGCACCGAGCCCGAGAAGCGCGACCTTGAGCAGTGGTACTTCAAGATCACCGAGTACTCTCAGGAGCTGCTCGACGACCTGGAGAAGCTCCCTGGCTGGCCCGAGCGCGTCAAGCAGATGCAGGCCAACTGGATCGGCCGCTCCGAGGGCGCCGAGGTCGACTTTACCCTGTGCGACAAGGACGGCGAGCCCATCGAGGGCGACGAGGGCAAGATCACCGTCTTCACCACGCGTGCCGATACCCTTTTTGGCGTCTCCTTCTTTGTCCTGGCTCCTGAGTACGCCGGCCTGCACGAGCTCGTCGAGGGCACGGAGTACGAGGAGGCCGTCACCAAGATCGTCGAGGACTCCAAGCACATCTCTGCCGTCGAGCGTGCCCAGGGCACCCTCGAGAAGCATGGTGCCTTCACGGGCCGCTATGTGGTAAACCCCGTCAACGGCGAGAAGGTCCCCGTGTGGGTTGCCGATTATGTCGTTTCCGACTACGGCACCGGCGCCGTCATGGCCGTTCCCTGTGGCGACCAGCGCGACTTTGAGTTTGCTCGTAAGTACGACCTGCCGATCGTGCCGATCATCCTGGACGATGACGATCGTGCTGCCGTCGAGGCCAGCGGCGAGACCATCGATACCTTCCATGCCGAGACCGTCGACTGGGATTGCGCCCACGCTGCCGAGGGCACGCTGGTCCAGTCCGGCAAGTACACCGGCATGCGCGGCGGTAAGCACTCCGAGGGCGAGGCTGCGATCGTGGCCGACCTCGAGGCCATGGGCTGCGGTCGTCGCAAAGTCGAGTTCCGCCTGCGCGACTGGCTCATTTCCCGTCAGCGCTATTGGGGCAACCCCATCCCGGCCATCCACTGCGAGCACTGCGGCATCGTCCCCGTGCCCGAGGATCAGCTGCCTGTGACGCTGCCCGAGAACCTGGACCTGGGCGCCGGCGAAACCCTCGCCGAGTGCAAGGAGTTCTACGAGACCACCTGCCCGGTCTGCGGCCGCCCGGCCAAGCGCGAGACCGATACCATGGACACCTTCACTTGCTCCAGCTGGTATTACCTGCGCTATACCGATCCGCACAACACCGAGCTGCCCTTCTCCCGCGAGGCCGCCGACCGTTGGATGCCCGTCGATAACTACATCGGCGGCATCGAGCACGCCATTCTGCACCTGCTCTACAGCCGCTTCTTTACCAAGGCACTGCGCGACCTGGGCCTGCTGAGTGTGGACGAGCCCTTTACCAACCTGCTGTGCCAGGGCATGGTCAAGGACGAGAACGGCGACACCATGTCCAAGTCCAAGGGCAATGTCGTGCCCCCGAGCTCGGTCATCGAGCCTTACGGCGCCGACACCATGCGTTTGGCGATCCTGTTTATCGCCCCGCCCGAGAAGGACTTCGACTGGGATCCCAAGGCCGTCGAGGGCGCCAACCGCTTTATCAAGCGCGCCTGGCGTATCGTTTGGCAGCTCGTCCAGTCCGGTGACGTCAACGTGGCCTTCGACAAGTCCGCGCTCGACGAGGTTGCGATGAAGCTCTATCGCGAGCGTCACCGCACCATCGCCAAGTGCACTGAGGACTTCGACCGCGGCCAGTTCAACACCGCGATCTCGGCCGTCATGGAGCTCGTCAACGCGGCGAGCGCCTACCTCAACGCCACCGAGGGTACCGCCCGCGACAAGGCGCTGTGCTACGGCGTGGCCAAGGACATCGTGAGCGTCCTTGCCCCCATCTGCCCGTTCTGGGCCGACGAGCTGTGGCACGAGGCGCTCGGCTGCGAGGGCAACGCCTACACCGCCGCCTGGCCCGATTTCGACCTGGCCGAGTCCGTTGAGGACACGGTGCAGATCGTCGTCCAGGTGCTCGGCAAGGTCCGCGGTCGTGTCGACGTGGCTCGCGATGCCTCCAATGAGGATATGCAGGCTGCCGCCGAGGCCGCCGTCGCCAAGTGGCTCGACGGCAAGACGGTCGTCAAGGCCATCTGCGTGCCCGGCAAGCTGGTCAACCTGGTGGTCAAGTAAGCATTGCGCGCCTAGCTGACGCATAAAAGACGAGGGGCGATCCGGTTGGGTCGTCCCTCGTTTTTCATGTACCTGTCCTGATGTCTGCGGTCAATTGTCCTATTCTTGTGGAGAAGCTGTGCGCACGCTGACCTGCAGATTCGTACTGTGCTTGCACGTTTCCGCAGCTATTGGTATAGTTTGCTTGCAAATGAAGTTGTAATTGAAAGAAGTGGGGTTTCGGCCCCGCTTCTTTTTTGTATGGATGGAGGTGCCGCAATGGTCAAGACCAAGACCGAGCAGGCGATCATCAACGCGCTCGAGGCCGTCGCTCCCCAGCACGATGTCGACATCGTCGACGTCGAGCTCGTGGGTGCCACCAAGGCCCCCTGCGTGCGCGTGCGTATCGAGGGTGCCGAGGGTCAGAGCCTGTCGCTCAACGACGTCACGGCCAACACCAAGTGGGTCGGCGATGTGATTGAGGAGCTCGACCCCATCTCTTCGAGCTATACGCTCGAGGTGTCGAGCCCTGGCATGGCGCGCCCGCTACGCCGCCCGTGCGACTTTGCCCGCTTTGTGGGCGAGAACTGTGAGCTCACCTCCACCGCCACCGAGGGCCGTCGCAAGTACGCCGGCAAGATTGCCGCCGCCACCGAGGCGAACGTGACCCTCGAGCTCGAGGACGGCGAGTCCGTCACCCTCGATTTCTCTGATGTTAAAAAGTGCAAGTTGAAGCCCACCTACGACTTCAAGCCCGCGAAGGAAGGAAAGTAAGATGGCAGCATCCGACATGATGTCCGCCCTGATGGAGCTTTGCCAGGAGAAGCACATCGACCAGCTCTACCTGATCGACCGCCTGGAGCAGTCGCTCGCCAAGAGCTATGCCGAGATCCTGCATCTTGAGTGGGGCGCCAAGGTGACCATCGACCGCACCACCGGCAAGATCTACGTCTACCGTCTGGAGCCGATTGACGATTCCATGGACGAGGAGGGCAACTTCACCGAGTTCGAGGAGATCGACGTTACCCCCAAGAACACGAGCCGCATCGCCGCCCAGCACGCCAAGGCCGAGATCAACGCCATCGTGCGCAACTCCGCCCGCGAGCAGATCTATGAGGAGTTCTCCGGCCGCATCGGTGACCTCATCAGCGGTACCGTGCTGCAGTCCACGCCCGACTTCACGATCGTCAAGATCCGTGACGGCGTCGAGGCCGAGCTGCCGCACTTTGACCAGCGCCGTTACGAGAACGAGCGCAACGAGCGTCCGATGGGCGAGCGCTATCTGCACAACCAGCACATCAAGGCCGTGATTATCGACGTCCGCGACCCCAACTCCAACCTGCAGCCGGTTCGCGGCGAGCACAGCCGTCCGCCGATCGTCATCTCCCGCACTCACCCCGAGCTTATGCGTCGTCTGTTTGAGCAGGAGGTGCCCGAGATCTACGAGGGCACCGTCCAGATCAAGTCAATCGCCCGCGAGCCCGGCCAGCGTTCCAAGGTCGCCGTCCACTCGCTCGATGACCGCCTGGATCCCGTGGGCGCCTGCGTCGGCCCCAAGGGTAGCCGCGTTCGCGCCGTCGTGGGCGAGCTCCGTGGTGAGCGTGTCGACGTCATCCTGTGGGATGCCGATCCGGCCGTCTACGTCGCTAACGCCCTGTCGCCCGCCAAGGTCACCCGCGTCCTCATCGACGAGGAGAAGGCCTACGCCGGCGTCATCGTGCCCGACGACCAGCTGTCCCTCGCCATTGGTAAGGAGGGCCAGAACGCCCGCCTCGCCGCTCGCCTGACCGGCTGGCACATCGACATCAAGTCCGAGACCCTTGCCGCCGACATCCTCAAGAACGTCCCCGTTCACGAGGAGCCCGCCGCCGATCTGATCGGTGACGAGGAGGACGACGACGTCCGTCGCTGCGAGTACGTGTCCGAGGACGGCATCCAGTGCCGCAACCAGGCCCGTCCCGGCTCCCGTTTCTGCGGTGTCCACGACACCGACGCCTTTGATGATGCGGAGGACCTGATCTAGCGCGCGGTCGCGCCGGACAGGTTCCGACGCATCTCCCACGCTCGTTCAGTCTCTAGGCACCCAAGGTGCCAGAAAGGGTAGGTGAAGTCATATGGCAAAAATCCGTGTGTCCACCCTGGCCAAAGAGTTCGGCATGACCTCCAAGGAACTGATGGGTCATCTCGCCGATATGAAGATTCCCGCTAAGTCCGCTTCCTCCGCCTTGGAGGATGCCTACGTCGCCATGGTCCGCAAGCAGCTCGCCCCGGTGATCGAGGCCCGCGCCCAGGAAGTCGAGGCCGCCAAGCAGGCCGAGGAGCAGGCCGCTGCCGCCGAGGAGGCCGCGCGCGCCGCCGAGGCCGAGCGCGAGCGCATCGCTGCCGAGAAGGCACGCGAGGAGGAGCGCCGCCAGTTCGCCGCTGCCCAGGCTGCCGAGGAGGCCGCCCGTGCCGAGGCCGAGGCCAAGAAGAAGGCCGAGCAGGAGCGCCTTGCCCGCGAAAAGGAAGAGGCTGCCCGCGAGGCCCAGCGTCGCGCCGTCCCCGCATCTGACTCCGGGTCGCGTTTCCGTTCGCTGCTCGACCAGATCGCCGCGCAGGAGACTGTACTCAAGGAGAAAAAGGACGCCGAGAACAAGGCCAAGGCCGAGCGCGCCGCCGAGCGCGGCAACCGTCGCGGCAATAACGACCGCCGTGGTGGTCGTCGTAATGACCGCAACGCCTCCGATAACAATTCCGTGCGCAACGCCTCCGAGAGCCGCCCACACAGTCATCGCACCAACGCCAGCAACAATGTCGCTGCCGGCATGGACTTCCCCAACCCCGATAAGCAGGGCAAAGGCAAAAAGCGCAAGGGCGGTCACAACAACGAAGAGGACCACTACAGCCGCATGGCGCGCGAGGCCGAGGAGTACAGTCGCGAGAAGGTGCTCGAGGAGGCCCGCGCCGCCGTCGAGGAGGCCTCTCGCGAGTCCACCGGCCGCCGCAAGAAGCGCAAGGAGAAGCGCGAGCGCGAGGCTGCAAAGGCTCAGGAGGAGCGCAAGATAGAGGAGGCATTGGCCCAGGGCGTGAACCCCGAGGAGCTCGATGCCATCAAGGTCTCGCAGGGCGTTACGGTCCAGGAGCTCGCCGAGGCGCTCGACGTTCCGGCCAACGACATCATCAAGCGCCTGTTCCTGCTGGGCACGCCGCTCACCATGACGCAGTCCATGTCCGATGACCTCGTCGAGCTCGTTGCCGACGACCTGGGCCGTCAGATCAAGATCATCACCCCCGAGGAGGAGAACACCTTCTCGTTCTACGACGATCCCGCCGATCTTAAGCCGCGCGCCCCGGTCGTCACCGTCATGGGTCACGTCGACCACGGCAAGACGTCGCTGCTCGACGCCATCCGTCACACCGGCGTCGCTGCCGGCGAGGCAGGCGGCATTACGCAGGCCATCGGCGCTTCGCAGGTCATGATCAACGACCGCAAGATCACCTTCATCGATACCCCCGGCCACGCGACCTTTACGGCCATGCGTGCCCGCGGCGCCAAGGTGACCGACATCGTCATTCTGATCGTGGCTGCCGACGACGGCGTCATGCCTCAGACCATCGAGTCGATCAACCACGCCAAGGCCGCCGGCGTACCCATCGTCGTCGCCGTCAACAAGATCGATAAGCCGGGCGCCAACCCCGACCGCGTGCGCCAGGAGCTCACCGAGTACGGCATCATCCCCGAGGAGTGGGGCGGACAGAACATGTTCGTCAACATTTCGGCCAAGCAGAAGATCGGTATCGACGACCTGCTCGAGACCGTGCTGCTCCAGGCCGACGTGCTCGAGCTCAAGGCCAACCCCGACACCTTTGCCTCCGGTAACGTCCTCGAGGCTAAGCTCGACAAGGGCCGCGGTTCGGTTGCCACGGTGCTCGTGACCCGCGGTACCCTTCACGTGGGCGATACGCTGGTCGCCGGCCTTACCTACGGCCGCGTCCGCGCCATGCTCGACCCCAAGGGCAATGCCGTTACCGAGGCCGGTCCCTCTGACGCCGTCGAGATCCTGGGCCTGCAGTCCGTGCCCAACGCCGGCGACGAGTTCCGCGTGTTCGAGGACGAGCGCGAGGCTCGCGCCCTGGCCGATGAGCGTTCGCTCAAGGCCCGTATCGAGGAGCAGAGCCGCGTGAAGCACGTCACGCTCGAGAACCTCTTCGAGACCATCGCCGACGCCGAGGTCAAGGAGCTCAACCTGATCATCAAGGCCGACGTCCAGGGTTCCATCGAGGCCCTTCAGGACTCGCTCGACAAGATGGACCAGTCCGAGGTGCGCATCAACACGATCCACTCCGCGGTCGGTGCCATCAACGAGACCGACGTCGTCCTGGCAGACGCCTCCAATGCCATCATCATCGGCTTTGGCGTACGTCCCGACGGTAAGGCCCGCTCCGCTGCCGAGCGCGAGGGTGTCGAGATCCGTTGCTACGACGTCATCTACAAGTGCCTCGAGGAACTCGACGCTGCCCGTATCGGCATGCTCAAGCCCACCGAGGTCGAGGTCTCCACGGGTACCGCGACCGTCCTGGACACCTTTAAGGTGCCCAAAGTCGGCATCGCTGCCGGTGTCCGCGTCGAGGAGGGCGAGATTTCCGCGACCGATTCCGTGCGCCTGGTACGTGACGGCATCGTGGTCTTCAACGGCAAGATCGCCTCGATGCGTCACTACAAGGATGAGGCCAAGAGCCTCAAGAGCGGTTCCGAGGGCGGCATTGGCCTGGAGAACTTCCAGGACATCAAGCCCGGCGACCAGATCGAGGGTTACCGCATCGACCAGGTTGCCCGTACCGAGTAGGGGGTAGCGCTATGAAGCAAACGCAGGCAACCCGCCGACTGGGCGAGCAGCTTCGCGAGAAGCTCGGTTACATCCTGCTCTTTGAGGTTTCCGATCCGCGCCTCGACCTGGTCACCCTGACTGCGGTCGAGGTCGCGGTGGACCGTTCGTTCGCGCGCGTGTACGTTTCGTGCGATGCGAGCCGCTACGACGAGGTCATGGAGGCGCTCGCCAGCGCCAAGGGCCGTATTCGCAGCCTGTTGGCTCGCTCGCTCGATTGGCGTGTCACGCCCGAGCTCGATTTTCGCATCGATCGCTCGACCGATGAGGCCGAGCGCATCACGCGTGCGCTGGAAAACGTTCCGGCCACGCTGGCGATCGAAAAGGACGAGGACGGCTATCCCATAGCGGATGCCGCCCAGGAGGCAGCTTTAGATGACTAATTCCGCTGATCTCGCCGCTGGCGAGTCTGCAGATATTACGCGACGCATCCTCGAGCTCATCGAGGGTGCGTCCTCCATTGCGATTTCGGGACATACGTCTCCCGATGGTGACGCCCTGGGCTCCGTGCTGGGTCTGGGCTTATCGCTTATGAAGTTTTTCCCCAACAAGGACATTGCGCTGCTGCTGGCAGACGATGACCCGGTGCCGCGCATCTACCGCTTTATGGAGGGCGCCGATCGCTTGGTGCCCGCATCTGCGTACACCGGCAATCCGGACCTGTTTATCTCGGTGGATGTGCCGGTCGTCGAGCGCCTCAACAACTCGGCCGAGGTACTTCGCCGCTCCAAGCATGTGGTGTGTTTCGACCACCATCCGGCGCGCGAGGAGTTTACCGAGCTGAGTCTGAGGCGTGTCGATGCCGCGGCCTGCGCCATGATCATCGACCGTTTCTTGGATAATTGCGGTATTGTCGCCCGTGACGGCGTCGCGACTTGCTTGCTGTGCGGCTTGGTGACCGACACCGGTCGTTTCCAGTACCAGAACGCCGATGCTGCCGCGTTCCACGCCGCTTCGCGCCTGGTGGCACATGGTGCCGATCCGGCTCGTGTCGCGCTCGAGGTCTATCAGAGCATGCGCGTCGAGTTTTTGCACCTCAAGTCCATTGTCATGGGCCGTATTAAGACGGTCGCGCACGGGCGCGTGGCGTATAGCTATGCCTTCCAGAGCGACCTTGAGGCCTGCGGCGTTACCTCTGATGAATGTGACGGTCTGGTCGATGTGGTGCGTTCGGTGATGGGCGTCGAGGTCTGTCTGTTCCTAAAGGGCATCGACGGCGATACCAAGGTGCGCGGTAACCTGCGCTCCAAGGGTGACCTCGATGTGTCCGAGATCGCCGCCAACTTTGGCGGTGGCGGGCATCATGCCGCCGCCGGCTTTACCAACAACGGAACGATTCGCGAGACGCTCGCCGTGGCACTTCCCATGCTGGCCGAGCTGGTGGGGGAGGATCCCGCTTCGGTGACCGTCGAGCTCTAACTTTTTGGATGGTACATGGCTCGTCGTACGCCTTCTCAATTGAATATGCTGCTCGCCGTCGATAAGCCGGTGGGCTGTACGTCCCACGATGTGGTCTCACAATGCCGACGCGCCCTCCACGAACGGCGCGTCGGTCATGCCGGCACGCTCGACCCCATGGCATCCGGCGTCATGGTTGTGGGCGTGGGTCAGGCCACGCGTCTGCTGGGTATGCTCACCCTCGACACGAAAAGCTACGTCGCCGACATTTCGTTTGGCGTCGAGACCAATACCGACGATGCTGAGGGCGAGGCCATTCGCACCGTTTCCGTTGCCTCCGAGCTGCACGACATGGCCTACGCTCGTGAACAGCTGGCTGCCATGCTGGGGCTGCAGATGCAGGTCCCGCCGGCGTTCTCGGCCATCTCGGTCAACGGCGTTCGCGCGTATAAGTCTGCTCGTGAGGGCAATGCCGTTGACCTGCCCCCGCGCCCCGTCGAGGTGTATGCCGCCGATCTGATCGCCATGAGCGGCGAGGGCGATACTTGTGTTTGGACCGTGGCATTTTCGGTGAGCAAGGGCACCTATATCCGCGCGCTCGCTCGTGATTTGGGTCGTGCGTGCGATAGCGCCGCGCACATTTCCGCGCTACGCCGGACGGCATCCGGCGTGGTTTCCATTGGCGCCTGTCATGCGGTGGAGGAACTTTCTCCCGAGTCTGCGGCTGGCTTTGCTTTGGACCCCATCGCTGCTCTGGGCGCCACGCGTGTCGACTTGCCGGGCAACCTTGCCGACGACCTGCTCTGCGGCCGTCGCATTCCCGTTGAGCGTGCGCTTGCCGATTTCGATGCCTCGAAGGCACCGTTTGCGTTGGTGCTCGATGGGGGACTCAAGGCGCTCGCCCGCATTGAGAGTGGCCGCTTTGTCATGGAGCACGTGTTTCCGCAGGCAATCGGCGGTGTTCGATGATGTTGTCCGCTCGCGAGCTCGCGCGTGTCTTTTTCGCGGGCGAGTCGGACGAGGCTCACATCGTTGCTGCCGATACGTTTGATGAGTGCGAGCACTTGGGTGCCGCATCGATTGCCATCGGCGTGTTCGACGGCGTTCACCGTGGACACCAGGAACTTATCGAAGCGCTTGTCCGTGATGCCCGTGCCCATGGCTGTAAGGCGGTCGTGGTTACCTTCGATCCCGACCCGGACGTCGTGGTGAGCCCTTCGCCCGCTCAAAAATTGATGACGACGGTCGATCGTCTGCATGCCCTGGCTCAAACCGGGGTCGATGCGGTGGTGGCCGTTCCCTTTACGCCTGAGGTTGCGGCGCTTGACCATGTTGATTTTCTCTCGCTGGTGTCGCGTCTGGTCGACATTCGATCGATTCGCGTTGGCAGCGACTTTAGGCTGGGTCGTGGCGGTGCTTCTGGTGTTGCCGAGATGTGCGCCTGGGGTTCCGAGCACGGCGTTGACGTGTATGGTCACGACCTGCTTTGCGAGGGTGGTGAGGCCATTTGCGCCACCCGCATTCGTCATGAGCTGGGACAGGGCCATGTGGAGCTTGCTGCTGGGTTACTCGGCCGTCCGTATATGGTGCGTGGCGGTGTTATTCGCGGCCGTCACGAGGGTTCTGGCATGGGCTTTCCCACGGCAAACTTGCAGGTTCCCGACGGCATTCAGGTGCCAGCCGATGGCGTGTATGAGGGTCTGGTGCTGGTCGATGACACCGCGTGGCCCGCTGCTGTGAACGTCGGCCTGCCGCCAACGTATGCTGACGATGCGGCATCTGCGCATCTCGAGGCTAATTTAATTGGTTATACGGGCGATCTGTACGGCGCTTCCGTTTCGCTGGCGTTTACGCGCTGGCTGCGTCCCTCGCGTGTGTTCGATTCGCTGGATGAGTTGATCGCGACCGTCGAGGGTAATATCGAGGATATTCGTCACAACTTGGGCGATCAGGGGGTGAGCATCCGTGATTAGCGATGAGGAAAAAGACCAGGTACGCGCTGCGTCTGACCTGGTTGCCATCGTGCAGGAAACGGTCGAGCTCAAGCCTCGCGGCCATGAGTTTTGGGGATGCTGCCCCTTCCATGGCGAGAAGACGCCGTCCTTCCACATTATCCCCGCCACGCAGGTGTGGCATTGCTTTGGTTGCGGCGAGGGTGGCGACGTTTTCACGTATATCATGAAGCGCGAGAACCTGAGCTTTCCCGAGTCAATCCGTTACTTGGCCGATCGCGCGGGTATTGAGCTGCATGACACCGGAGATCGCCGCGAGCGCGGCACCAAGCGTGCCCGCATCTACGATCTGTGCGCCGAGACCGCCCAGTTCTACCACACCATGCTCATGCGCGGTAAGGACGGCCGTCCGCGCGAGTACTTTGCCAGCCGCGGCATGGGCGGCGACGTCTGCCGCCGCTACTGCCTGGGCTTTGCACCGGGCCGTAACGCGCTGGTGTCGCACCTGTCCCAGGCGGGTTTTACCCCGCAGGAGATGATCGACGCCAACGTTGCCGTGAGTCGCGGGCGCGGGCAGCTTGCCGACCGCTTTTACGACCGCGTGATGTTCCCCATCTTTGATGAGCAGGGTCACAACATTGCCTTTGGCGGTCGCATTATGGGCGACGGCCAGCCTAAGTATCTCAACACCGCCGAGACGAGCGTGTTTCATAAAAAGCGAAACCTCTACGGCTTTAATTGGGCCAAGGAGTTTATCGTCGCGCAGGATACCGCCATCGTGGTAGAGGGCTATACCGATTGCATCGCCTGCTGGGAGGCGGGGATTAAAAACGTTGTCGCCACGCTGGGCACCGCCCTCACGGAGCATCACGTCAAGACGCTCACTCGCTTTGCCAAGCGCATCGTGTATATGTTCGACGGCGATGCAGCGGGCCAGAAGGCCGCCCGTCGCGCGATTCAGTTTATCGAGCAGGATTCCATGGACCTGCGCTGCGTGGTGCTCCCCGACGGCAACGACCCCATGGAGTTCATCACCGCACATGGCGGCGAGGCACTGCAGACGCGCATCGACGCTGCCGAGCCGCTTATGGACTTTGTCTACCGTTCGCTGCAGGAGTCGAGTGACATCACCACGCTGGGCGGTCGCGCTAAGGCGCTGGAAGATGCGCTGACGCTTATCTATCCGTTGCGCAACAGCTATATGATCGACACGTACTTTATCCAGATTGCCGATCTGCTGGGTTTGGATCTGGAGACGGTGCGCGCGAGCTCGGGTCGTGTGTTTCGCGATGTCGCCAAGCGCGAGGATGCGGAACGACGTCGTGAGCAGAACTATGAGCGCCAGCGGGCACAGACTGAGCGGTCCGGTAGCGCGGGCGGTCGGGCGTCGGGTTCTCGCGATGCCGGTCGCGGTGCTTGGGCATCGGGCGCGACGCCGCCGGTGTCCGCGCCGGTCGAAGAAGAGCCGTGCGACTACGTCCCGCTCGATGCCTACGGCGCCGCGCCCGTGGAGGTCGTCGACGACCTGCCGCCGATCGATGTGCCTGATGGTATGGGCGCTGTGCCTGTGGCTGACGGTTCGGGCGCACCGGCTGCGGCGGCGCCGATGGTTCTTACCGATCTTGAACGCAAGTCCTTGGCAGGGGAGCGCGAGCTGTTGACGATGCTCACGAGCTACCCCGACCTGTTCCGCACGTATGCCGACCGCATCTGCTCCATCGAGTGGGTTGACCCGCGTCACGAGTCCATTGCATGGGCCGTTCTGGCAACGCCGCCGGGAACCGATCCTGCAGCCTGCATGGATGCGGCGCGCTCAGTGTGTCCCGATGCGGCAACGCTTGTGAGTGCCGGGCGCATCTCCGCGACGAGCAAGCACCCCACCGAGACGAACATCGTGTTTATGCTTGATACGCTTGAGCTCTACACCATCAAGCGTCGCATGCGTGCCGCACAGGCCAAGCTGCGCCAGGACCGTTCACTCGATGATGAGGCCCGTCGCGCGCTGACCGTGCAGGCCGCGCAGGATTCGCAACGTCAACGCGAACTGCAAAAGTCGATCGGCGGCGTGGCGGACCCGTTCCGTTTGATCGGCCTGGAGGCCGCGGGCACCGAACAAGCCTAGATGTTGTGGTCAACCAGCGTATTCTCGCCTATATCCAGTCTTCTTTTTGGGTATAGACGTCAATGTGTGTGCTAAAGTATTGAGTCCTGTGGACTATGAAGGGAGAATCTGTGCCAAAAAAGACTGAGAGCACGGGTACTGGGCTGGAATCCTACGTTGCAAAGCTCATGGGCAACGGCTCAAACAGGACTTCGGTAACCGAGGACGAGATTCAGGTCGCCCTGAAGGATATCGATGTTTCTGACGAGCAGCTCACCGCGGTGTATTCCGCGCTGCGCAACAGCGGCATCCAGATTATCTCCGCGAGCGGTAACGACGACGCCCCCATGGGTGTCGACGATGACGATACCGATACCGATACCGATACCGACGATTTCGATGACGACGACGAGCACGATTCCGGCTCGCTCGACGATCACGAGCTCAAGATGGCCCGTCAGGCCGACGCTGAGATGGGTTCTTCCAAGAACAAGAAGAAGCGCACCGTGCGCACGTCCCGTTCACGCTCCCGCGTGCGTGGCATCGATGCCTCCACGGTGATGCTGACCGGCGACCCGGTCCGTATGTACCTCAAGGAGATCGGCAAGGTCGACCTGTTGACCGCCTCCGAAGAGGTCGATCTGGCTATGAAGATCGAGGCCGGTCTCGAGGCTACCGAGAAGCTCGAGGCTGCCGATGCTGGTGAGCTCGAACTCACGCGTGCCGAGATACGTCGTCTTACGCGCATTGAGAACGTGGGCCTCGAAGCCAAGCAGGCGCTCATCAGCGCAAACCTTCGTCTGGTCGTCTCCATCGCCAAGCGCTATGTCGGTCGCGGCATGCTGTTCCTGGACCTGATTCAGGAGGGCAACCTCGGTCTGATCCGCGCCGTCGAGAAGTTCGACTACCAGAAGGGCTTTAAGTTCTCCACGTACGCCACGTGGTGGATCCGTCAGGCCATTACGCGCGCTATCGCCGACCAGGCCCGTACCATCCGTATTCCCGTGCACATGGTCGAGACTATCAACAAACTCGTCCGCGTGCAGCGTCAGCTCCTTCAGGACCTGGGCCGCGACCCGACCCCCGAAGAGATCGGTGCCGAGATGGACATGAGCGCCGACCGCGTCCGCGAGATCCAGAAGATCTCGCAGGAGCCCGTGTCGCTCGAGACCCCCATCGGCGAGGAAGAGGATTCCCAGCTGGGCGACTTCATCGAGGACTCCCAGGCTATCGTTCCGCCCGATGCGGCCAGCTTCTCTATGCTGCAGGAGCAGCTCACCCAGGTGCTCGATTCGCTTGCCGATCGTGAGCGCAAGGTTATCGAACTGCGCTTTGGCCTTGTCGACGGACATCCCCGCACGCTCGAGGAAGTCGGTCGTGAGTTTGGCGTCACGCGCGAGCGCATCCGCCAGATCGAGTCCAAGACTCTGGCCAAGCTTCGCCACCCGAGCCGTAGCAGTAAGCTGAAGGACTATATCGAGAGCTAGTCAAGCAAGAGGCGCCCTCAAGCACATCCGCTTGGGGGCGCTTTCATGTAGACATTGGGGACGTTCTTGAATGACTGGTCGTTTAAGAACGTCCCCAATGACTGGGTCGGAAAATTTCTTAAAAAAGTTCTTGCCCTGAGCTGATTCGTCCGTATAATAAACTTCGTTGCTTGAGAGCACGCACCTATTCCTCGGTAGCTCAATGGTAGAGCACGCGGCTGTTAACCGCGCTGTTGTAGGTTCGAGTCCTACCCGGGGAGCCAGAATTTTCCAGCCCTTTCCGTTGGGCTTTAAATTCCTCGGTAGCTCAATGGTAGAGCACGCGGCTGTTAACCGCGCTGTTGTAGGTTCGAGTCCTACCCGGGGAGCCAGGTTGTAAAACCCGTCGCTTATGCGGCGGGTTTTTTCATGCTGCGATCGCCGTTCGCGAACGTTACCGTGTCAACATTTCGTGTCGAGGATGTAATCCCGAGGCCCGCCACCTCAACATGCCGCGGTCGTTGTAGAATATTGCAATGATTGCTCCCACGACATGGTGCCGCGAGCACCAAGAAAAGGAGATTCTTGTGTCTGAGACCATTAACGGCAGCCTGAGCGTCTCGAACGACGTTATTGCCGATATTGCCGGTTATGCCGCGATGACGTGCTATGGCGTTGTCGGTATGGCTGAGCAGCTCCAGGGCGCCGAGAGCGTGCGCCTGCTTGCCGGTCAGCGCCTCCGCAAGGGCGTGCTTGTCTCCGCCGACGAGAACGGCCTTACGGTCGATCTTCACGTCGTGCTCGAGAACGGCGTCAACATGAAGTCCGTCTGCCACAATCTTTCGAGCTCCGTTGCCTTCACTCTGCAGGAGATCGCCCAGATCGATCCCGCCAGCCTTAAGATCGGCATCCATATCGACGCGCTCAAGAGCCGTCTGAACTAGCATCCGAAAACGGAGATTCAAATACCCATGATTGCAAAGACCATTCGCACCTGTTTTCCGATCGCTGCGGCTGCCGTTTCCGACAAGGCCGAGGAGATCAATAAGCTCAACGTCTTCCCCGTACCCGACGGCGACACCGGCACCAACATGTCGCTCACGCTCGCCTCGGTGACCAAGGAGCTTTCCGCCCTTCCCGCCGATGCCGACATGGAGGCCATCGCCGGCGCCATCACCCACGGTTCCCTGATGGGCGCCCGCGGTAACTCCGGCGTCATCACCTCGCAGATTCTACGCGGCGTGGCCGAGGGCCTTGTCTCTGCCGACGAGCCCATTACGTCCGCCAACATTGCCTTCGCCTTCCGTCGCGCCGTCAAGGTCGCCTTCCAGGCTGTCCGCAAGCCCATCGAGGGCACGATCCTCACGGTGCTGCGCGATGTCTCGACCAAGGCCGACGAGTGCGAGAAGAAGAAGTTCTCGGCCGAGGATGCGCTCGATGCCATCGTCGTCGAGGCGTACCAGTCCGTCGCCCGCACGCCCGACCTGCTGCCCGTTCTGAAGGAGAACGGCGTGGTCGACTCCGGCGCCTTTGGATTCGCCATTTTCCTCGAGAACTTTGTGGCTGCCGCTCTTGGTCGCAGCACCGTGGTCGAGGATTTCTCCGCTACGTTTGACTCCGCCGGCTCTGCCCGCGATGCCGCTCTTGGCCGTGTTGAGATCGAGGCTAACGACGACTGGGAGGGCTCGGAGTTCCGCTACTGCAACGAGTTCCTGTTTAAGGCCGACGCCCCGTTTGACGAGGACGAGTGCCTTAAGTTCCTAGGCTCCATGGGCGACTGTGAGCTGCTCGTGGGCGCCTATCCCGACTACAAGATCCATGTGCACTCCAACACCCCCAACCTGGTGCTCGAGCACATGCTGCAGCTCGGTCAGATCTATGAGGTCTTTATCCACAACATGGAGATGGAGGCCCACGACCGTACCGCTAAGATCCACGAGGATCAGGAAAAGGCCGCCGAGCCCGCCAAGGCGCTGGGCTTTGTCGCCGTTGCCGCCGGTTCCGGCGAGGCCGACATCCTCAAGTCCCTTGGCGTCGACGTGGTCGTCTCCGGTGGCCAGACCATGAACCCCTCGACCGCCGACCTGCTGGGCGCGGTGGACCAGGTCAACGCGACCTCAGTCATCATCCTGCCCAATAACGGTAACATCCGCATGGCTGCCGAGGCCGCAGCTTCTGCCTGCACCGACAAGAAGGTCGCCGTCGTTCCCACCAAGACCGTCCCGCAGGCGTTCTCCGCTCTGTTCGCGGTCCTGCCCGATTCCGAGCTCGAGGATGCCGTCGCCGCTATGGTCGACGCCATCAGCGAGGTCCGCGATGGCGAGGTCACCCGCGCCGTGCGCGACTCCAGCGCATCTGATGGCTCTCCGATTCACTCCGGTGACGTCATGGGTATCATCGCCGGCTCCATCGACGTGGTCGGCTCCGACGTGAAGCAGGTCACGCTCGATTGCATCAACCGCATGCAGGAGGAAGAGGAGGGCGACGCGCTGACGATTCTGGCCGGCGAGGAGCTGTCCGATGAGGCCTTCCAGGAGATCGTCGACGCTATTGAGGAGGCTCAGCCCGACCTGGAGATCGACGCCCATCGTGGCGAGCAGCCGCTCTATCCCGTGATCTTCTCGATCGAGTAGGCAACTGCCCATGTCCGAGCTGCGCTCCGTGCCGCGCGTCTCGGAGCGCTTTGCCCAGAGCAATGCGCTCGACGAGGATATCGCGCGACTCAAATATGTTTCGGGTAAACGTGAGGAGGCCCTTCGCCGTCTGGGAATTCAGACGGTGGGGGACCTCCTTCTCCATATCCCTCATCGATACCTCGACTTTACCCGCTCGTGGTCCATCGAGATGGCGCCCATCGGTACCGTGTGCACCATCATCGCCACGGTCGACCGCATCGTCCAAAAGCAGCCGCGTCCGCGCATGCAGGTGACCGAGGTATCGCTGGTGGACGAGACGGGCGTGTTGCAGGTCGCCTTTTTCCGCCAGCCCTGGATTGCCCAGCAGCTTAAACAGGGCGACCGCCTGGCCGTGATGGGCAAGGTCGAGTTTGCCTACGGTTTTAAGCAGATGGCCTCGCCGCACTTTGAAAAGCTCGATGACGGGCGTGCTGCGGGCACCATCCTGCCGGTTCATTACGTGAGCGATGGCGTGAGCCAGGCGTGGATGCGCCGCATCGTAAGCGGCGCGCTCGAGGTCGTCGGCAATCCGTTCGATCCGATTCCCGCGCCGCTGCGCGCAAAGCGGAAGCTCATGAGCAATGCCCGCGCGTTGCGTTCGATCCACTTTCCATCGAGTATGGCAGAGCGCGATATCGCGCGCGCACGGCTTGCCTACGAGGAGTGCCTCTACCTGCAGCTGGCGCTGCGCCTGCGCAACGTCGGCGGCCTGGTCGATGTGGTTCCCTATGCCCACACCGCGGGCGAGCACCTGGCCGCGCTTAAGCAAGCCCTGCCGTTTTCGCTGAGCGACGAGCAGGAGACCGCGTTCCATGATATCCTGCGCGATATGTGCGATGGTGGGCGCGTGATGAACCGCCTGCTGCTGGGCGATGTCGGTACCGGTAAGACCGCCGTTGCCGCCTGCGCTCTGGCTGTGGCTGCCGATAGCGGTACGCAGGCCTGCGTTATGGCGCCCACGGGCGTGTTGGCGCGCCAATATGCCGATAAGACCGGCCCTCTGCTCTCGCAGGCGGGCATGTCCTGGGCGCTTCTGACGGGTGCCACGCCGGCCTCAGAGCGCGAGCAGATCCATGCCCAGCTTGAATCGGGCGAGCTCGACGTCCTCTTTGGAACCCACGCGGTGCTTTCGGATAACGTTGCGTTCAATCATCTGTCGCTTGTCGTCATCGACGAGCAGCACCGGTTTGGCGTTGGCCAACGCAACGCCCTACGCGCGAAGGGCCCCGGTGCGGACCTGCTCGTTATGACGGCGACACCGATCCCGCGTACGCTGGCGCTTTCGGTCTACGGCGATCTGGATACGAGTATCATCCGCCATCGACCTGTTCCGGGGGCGGGCGTTACGACGCGCGTGCTCACCGAGTCGAGCCGCGATTTGGCCTACGGTGCCATCCGCGAGGCGTATGAAAAGGGTCAGCAGGCCTACGTGATTTGCCCGCTCGTGGAGCCGAGTGACTCGGCCGATGAGCTTGAAGACGTGCCCGGTATCGCCCGCGACGACGAGGGCCGCGTGACCGTGCCTGTGCCGCTGCACGATACGGCGACCGAGCTCGATCGCCTGCGTCTGGCGTTGCCGGGTCTTGCCATCGAGCGCCTTCACGGCCGTATGCCAGCGGGAGAGAAGGATCGCGTGATCGACGCCTTCAAGCGTGGCGAGATTGACGTGCTCGTCTCGACTACGGTGGTCGAGGTGGGCGTCGACGTGCCCAACGCCACCGTCATGGTCATCGAGAACGGTGAGCGGTTTGGCTTGGCGGCGCTGCATCAGCTACGCGGTCGCGTGGGCCGCGGCAGCGTGTCGGGCACGTGCCTGGTCATGACGCACTCCAAGGGCAACGGCGGCGCCTCGGCGGCGCAAGACCGTCTCCAGTCGCTCGAAAAGACTTCGGACGGCTTTACGCTCGCCCAGATGGACCTGCGTCTGCGCCACGAGGGCGAAATCCTGGGGTACCGTCAGCACGGTGGCGTGACCTTGCGCTTTGTGGACCTGGATGCCGATGAGGACCTTATCGAATGGGCCCATTTGGACGCGGTCGAGCTCTTGCGGTATGCTTGCAACCTTGACTCTGTGGCGACGCGTCCCTTGCGCGAGGCGGTCGCCATGCGTTATCGACATATCTTTAAGGAGGTCAGCGGAGGATGAGAATCATCGGCGGCGAATGGCGCGGTCGTAAGATCGAGGAGCCCCGTGGTCGCGATGTCACCCGCCCCACGACTGATCGCGTGCGCGAGGCGTGCGCATCTATGGTCATGTCGGCATTCGATTTCGATTTGGACGAGGTCCGCGTGCTGGACGCCTTTGGCGGCTCCGGCGCCCTGGGAATCGAGATGCTCTCGCGTGGGGCCCGCTCGCTCACGACGTTTGAGATCGATCGCAACGCCGCGCAGCTCATTACCAAGAATATCGAGTCGCTCTGCCGTGACCGTGCGCGTTGGCGTGTGGTCACGGGCGACATGCTGGCAAGTGCCTCGCGCGGTCGTGTACCGGGCGGCCCCTTTGATTTGGTCCTGCTCGACCCGCCCTATGCTTTTGGTGCCGAGCCGGTCGAGGAAATGCTGCAGAACCTGGCTCAGCAGGGTCTGCTTGCGCCTGGCGCTTATGCCCTGTTTGAGCATGCCTCCGCCGATGCGGGCGCGCATCCGGCAGGCTTTGAGACTGTACGTGAGAAGCGCTACGGCATTACCTCGGTCGACCTGCTTCGTTGGGTCGGCGATGACGACGGTGAGGACGATAGTGCCGTCACCGATGCCGATAACAACGATGCCACGACGTTTCAGGAGGACGCCCATGAATGACACCATCAACCGCGTGATCGTCCCGGGCACCTTCGATCCCATCACGTTTGGCCATATCGATGTGATCCGCCGCGCCCGCCGCATCTTTCCCAGTGTGATCGTCGCTGTTGCAGAGTCGCAGGGTAAAAACGGTGTGGGCACCACGTTTATGCTCGATGAGCGCGTGGCGCTGGCCCGCGAGGCGCTCGGTAATATCGACGGCGTCGAAGTCCTGCCCTTTACCGGCCTCTTGGTCGACTTCGCTCGTGAGCAGGGGGCGGGGGCCGTGGTCAAGGGCCTGCGCGCCATGACCGACTTTGAGTATGAGCTGCAGCAGGCCGACCTCAATTATCGCTTGGATAGCGAGCTGGAGTCCATCTTTGTCATGAGTGCTCCGCAGTACGGTTACATCTCGAGCTCGGTCGTTCGCCAGATCGCCTCGCTCGGCAGCGATGTATCGACGTTTGTGCCGCCCAACGTGGTCGAAGCGCTCAGACATCGCTTTTCGTGACGTTTTTTATTGCCTGGTGGCATGTGGTAAACTAGCACGATGATATGTTACCTATGAAAGGAGACCGGATGCCGGGCGAGAATTTTCCTGGCGATAGGATCGTCAGCTTGGTCGATGAGCTCGAAGGGCTGATCGAGGAAGCCAAGCCGCCTTTCGGCAAGAACGCTCAGTTCAAGGTCATCGACGCCGACGTGTTCTTTAATATCCTCGACGAGATCCGCATGAGCTATCCCGAGGAGTGGCAGAAGTCCCGCCGTATCCTCAAAGAGCGCGAGGAGCTTATGGCTTCCGCCGCCGCTCAGGCTGATTCCATCATCGCCGACGCTCAGCAGCAGGCCCTCACCATTGCCGGTGAGCAGGAGATCGTCCGCCTTGCGCAGCAGCAGGCCGACGACATCCGCGATCGTGCCCAGCAGTACGAGCGCGAGACGCGTTATGCTGCCGAGGACTACGCAGAGCAGGTCTTTACGCACCTGGAGGAGAACCTCAAGAGCCTGACCGGCACCGTTACCCGTTGCCGTCAGCAGCTCAACGAGGGCGCCGCCCAACAGAATGGTCAGTGGTAATGGCTGAGTTCCCGAGCGTTACCGTCGATCTTTCCGAGCAGCTCGAGTTTCCTGGAGATTCGTATCCGCTGACCGGTAAGGTCGATGTCGCCACCTACACGGTGGGCGAGAAGGAGTACCAGCTTCAGGACGGCATCGACTACGACGTTGTCTTTACCAATGCCGGTACCGGTGTCTTGCTCACGGGCATGGTCCGCGCGCACGCCACCGGCGAGTGCGACCGTTGCCTGGAGCCCGCCTCGTTTGATATCGCCGGCGAGATTGAGGAGTTCTACCTCTTTGAGGAGCCCGATGATCCCGAGGCCTACGAGGATGGCTACGAGCTCCTGGGTGAGGACCACATCGTCGATCTGGGCGAGCCCATCAATGACGCGGTCGTTATGGACACGCCGTTTGTGGTGCTTTGCAAGCCCGATTGCCGTGGTCTGTGCCCCACATGCGGTTGCAATCTCAACGTCGAGCAATGCGATTGCGCCGCCCAGGCAGAGGCAGAATGGGCCGCTGCCACGGAAAATCCATTTGCAGCATTGAAGAATCTCAAGCTTGATGAGTAAAACTGTGGTAGTATCGCTACTTGCGCGTAATCGCCACACTGGATAGTTCATAAGGAAGGTCACTATGCCCGTACCTAAACAAAAGCAGGGTCGTATCCGCACTCACACCCGTCGTTCCGCCAACATGAAGATCTCGGCTGCGGCTCAGTCCACGTGCCCCCGTTGCGGTGCTGTCAAGCTCCCGCACCACGTGTGCCCCAGCTGCGGTTTCTACAAGGACCGCGAGGTTATCGTTACCGAGTAACGGTATACTCTGGATGCGATGCCGTTCCAAATGGAACCACAATGGCCGGCTCAATGAGTCGGCCATTTTTGTATAAGGAGCATGTATATGAGTAACGTTCGCGTTTGTGTAGACGTTGTGGGCGGAGACGAGAAACCTCAGGTTGTTCTCGATGGTATCGAGGCTGCGCTTGCCGCCGATCCCGATATCGAGGTCTTGGCAGCTGGCCCCGCCGAAATCGTCAATCCCTTTGCAGCTTCCCATGCACGTGTTGAGGCCCTTGAGGCACCTGACGTTATCGCCATGGATGACGATCCCATTCGCGCCGTGATGACCAAGCGTAAGTCGTCGATCGTGCTTTCTTGCCGCGCCATTAAGAAGGGCAACGCGGATGCGTTCTTCTCCGCCGGCTCGACCGGTGCCATGACCGCCGCTGCCACCGCCTACGTGACGCCGTTTAGGTATCAGGCCGAAGGCAAGAAGCAGCCGGTGCGCCCCTGTCTGACCAATGCGCTGCCCAATCGCGCCGGCGGTCTGACGGTGCTGTGCGACATGGGTGCCAACCCCGATGTCGAGGTTGACGATATGGTGCGTTTTGCCCAGATGGGCAGCGCCTATGCCCGCGTCGTCCTGGGCATCGAGCATCCTCGCGTGGGCCTGCTTGCCAACGGCACCGAGGACGAGAAGGGTTCTAACTTTACCAAGGCCTGTTTCCCTGCTATGAAGGCCGCCGTTCCCGGCTTTGTTGGTAACTGCGAGGGCACCGACCTCACCTCAGGCAACTTCGATGTCGTCGTTGCCGATGGTATGTCGGGCAACATCGCGCTCAAGGCCACCGAGGGCGCTGCCAAGTTTTTGCTGCAGGAACTCAAGGGTGCCTTTATGGCCTCGCTCGGCACCAAGATCGCCGCGCTGCTCATCAAAAAGCAGATGCGCGAGATTAAAGCCAAGCTTTCGGGCGACGCCAAGGGCGGCGCGATTCTTTTGGGCCTGCGCGGCGTGGTCCTGATCGGCCATGGTGCCACCTCGGTCGAGGCTGTTAAAAACGGTACGCTTGCGGCGGCCGAAGCCGTGCGCGCCGGGCTGGTCGAGAATGTCGCCAACTCCATGGACGGCATCGTTTTATAACAGCGGCGTTATGCGTCTCGGGGCGTGCGTCGTGGGGTAGAATCAGAACCGTGTCTTGGTACCGCCCGGGCGGTACCATTTTTTGGTATTCATGCACTATGAGAGGAAGCGCTATGGACCGCTCCGAAATCTTCGACAAGATCGCCGAGGTCGCTGCTGACGTTCTGGGCGTCGATGTTGCCGAAATTAGCGATGAGACCACCTTTGACGACCTCGATGCCAACTCGCTCGAGCGCCTGCAGCTGGTTACGGCTATCGAGGACGAGTTCAACCTCGAGATCGATGACGAGACCCTGCTCTCGCTCAACTCTGTCGCCGACGCCGTCGACGCTATCGAAGCTGCCAAGGAGGCCTAAGTCTTGGCTTTATCCGACCGACTTACGCGCGCCCAGGAAATCCTGGGCCACGAGTTCAACAATAAGGTGCTGCTGCGCGCGGCGCTTACGCATCCTTCGGCAGTCGAGGGCCAGCCGGTTTCTGCCAGCTATGAGCGCCTTGAGTTCTTGGGCGATTCCATTTTGGGCGCTGTGGTCGCACGCTCCCTGTTTGAGTCCTATCCGGAGTTTGACGAGGGCAAGCTCACGCGCTTGAAGGTGTCGCTTGTCTCGGGCGCTACGCTGTCCGAGGTTTCTCACGAGCTGGGCATCGACGACATCATCATCTTTGGTGCCTCCGAGACCGGTACCGGTGCGCGCGGCCTGCATTCGGCCCTCGAGAACGTCTATGAGTCGCTCGTGGGCGCGCTGTACCTGGATGCCGGCTGGGACGTTGCGGCGGAGTTTATCCATCGTACGCTTAAGCCGCATTTGGCTTCCGAGCGTGCCGAGCATCCTGCGAATCCCAAGTCGTTTTTGCAGGAGTGCGTGCAAGCCGACGGTCACGAGCCCCCGGCGTATAAGCTCGTTGGCTCCGAGGGCCCGGCGCATGCGCCCACCTTTACCGCCGTGGTGTTGGTCGATGGTATTCGCCAGGGTCGCGGCTCCGGCTCCTCAAAGAAGGAAGCCGAGGGAGCCGCCGCGCTCGAAGCACTCGACCGCATGGGTTACACCACCAACGGCGTGATTCTGAACAAGAAGCACGTGTAAGCGAGGAACCGTGTATCTCAAGTCCCTCACGCTCAAAGGGTTCAAGTCGTTTGCCGACCGCGCCCATATGACGTTTGAGCCAGGCCTGACCGTCATCGTCGGTCCTAACGGCTCGGGAAAATCGAACATCTCTGACTCGATTCTGTGGGTCCTGGGCGAGCAGAGCGCCAAGCAGCTGCGCGGCCAGGCCATGGAGGATGTCATCTTCTCTGGCTCGTCAGCGCGCAAGCCGGTGGGTGTCGCCGAAGTCACGCTGGTGCTCGATAACTCGGACCATATGCTGCCCGTCGATTTTGACGAGGTCGCCATCACCCGTCGTATGTATCGCTCGGGCGAAAGCGAGTACCTCATCAACTCGAGTCCGTGCCGCCTGATGGACATTCAGGACATCCTGCACGATTCGGGCCTGGGCAAGGATACGCATTCCATCATCAGCCAGGGCAAGCTCGACGCCATTTTGCAGAGCCGCCCCGAGGAGCGCCGCGCCCTCATCGAGGAGGCCGCCGGCATCTCCAAGCACAAGCGCCGCAAGGAGCGTGCGCTCAAAAAGATTAAGTCGATGGACGAGCATCTGACGCGTGCCCGCGACATCAATAAGGAAATCGCCCGTCAGCTGCGACCACTGGAGCGTCAGGTCGATCGCGCACGTAAGTACAAAGAGCTGTCCTCGCGCGCGAACGAGCTTACGCAGATGCTAGCCGTCGATGAGCTGCGTTCGCTGCAGTCGCAGTGGAACGACCTGGAGAGCCGCTCCAAGGAGGGCGCGGCCGAGCTGGAGCTTGCGCAGTACCGCATGGGCGAAAAGGAGCGTGAGCTCGAGAAGCTCCAGGTCATGCTCGAGGAAAAGGGCCTGTTTGTGGGCGATCTGGGCGAGCAACGCCGTCATATGCAAGATGTGGTCGGCCGCATTAACTCCGACATGCGCCTGCTCGAGGAAAAGGGCCACAACATGGTGTCGCGCCTGTCCGACATGCGCGGGCAGATCTCGAGCTCCGAGCATCAGCGACGTCGCGTGGTCGAGGAGCTCGAGGACGCGCGTGCGCAGCTTGAGGAAGTGACCGGTGCGCACATGCAGGCCCAGGAGGACGTTGACGCCGCTGGTCCTGCTGCCGCTGAGCTCCACGAGCGGCGCGTGGCGCTCGACAATCAGATTTCGCAGCTTACGCGTGAGCAACGCGATGTGCAGCGCGTGGCCGACAACGCCGCGCTCGAGCTCGCCAAGGTGAAGGACTCGCTGAGCAACGCTGAGGTCGAGGACAACATGTATGTCTCGCGCCTGGAGCAGATTGACGAGCAGCTCGAGGAGGTCACGGCCTCGCTCGAGAGCCGTCGCAACCGCGCAGAGGAGCTTGAGGGTGCTCTTGAGGAAGCGCGCCAGGCCCAGGTCGATGCGCGTGAGGCCACCGAGACGGCACGCGCGGCCCTGAAGGACCTGCGTGCCCGCGAGAGCGAGGCGCGCAACAAGTTATCCGAGGTGCGCTCGGAGCTTGCCAGCCAAAAGAAGTTTGATGCCCGCATGGCCGACAGCTCGCCGCTCGTGAGCCGTCTGGTGGGTGCGTTGGGCGACGATGTCTCGGGTCGTCTGGGCGACGTGCTCGAGGCCCCGCGCGAGCTTGAGGGCCTGGTGGAGCAGCTACTTGCCGGCGATATCGATGCCCTGTTATTTGATGACGCCGCCGCGCTTGAGCGTGCCGGTCGTGCGGCTCTGGACCAAAAGAAGGCCTCGGGTGAGGCGCTGCTGGTGGCGCGCGGCGTGAGCGGCTCTGCTGCCGCCGAGGGCGCTGCCGGTTCGCGTCTGGTCGATCGCCTTTCCGTGCGTGCCGGTTATGGCCCGATTGTCGAGGCGCTGCTCGGTGGCTATTACGTGGTCGATGACTTGGCTGCCGCGCTGGCTGCGCCTGTCGTTGACGGTGTGACCTATGTGACCCCCGATGGCGCCCGCGTAAGCTGTGGCGGCCTTGTGCGCGTGGGCCTCGATGCCGGCGAGGCGTCGGGTGCCCTGGAGCGCAAGCGTCGCATTCGCGAGCTGGAGGGCTTGGAGCCCGATTTGGCTGCCGTGTTTGAGCATGTGTCGGATCAGGTCGTCGAGGCCAATGCGGCCGTTGAGGAAGCGCGTGCCGCTGAGGGCGATGCCGCCGGCGAGATCGCCCGTCTTGAGGGCGAGCGCCGCTCGTTGCTCTCCGAGATCGGCCGCTTGGAGCAAAGCGCCAACAATGCCGAGGTCGAGCGCGTGCGCATCTCCAAGCGCCGCGAGCAGGCCACCGAAGCCGTTCGCGCTGCGCGTCCGCGCGTTGACGGGCTCACCCGTTCGCGCGACGAGGCCCGTGCGCAGGCAAGCGACCTGGGTCTCCAGATTGCCGAGGCCAACGACGAACTCGACCGCGTTCGCCGTGACGATTCCGAGGCCGCCGGAAAGCTCGCCGATGCCAAGGTGCGCCTGGCCCAGACGAGCGAGCGCCTGCGTTCGCTGAAGGGCCGCGTGCCCGACCTTGAGCATCGCTTGGAGGGCATCGACCGCCGTATCCGCGGAACACGCCAGGCCTCGCGCTCACTCGAGCTGCTACGCCTGCGCGTCGATCCCATGCACGAGCGATATTCGGCCCTGTTGGAACGCGCGTCGGATTGGGCAACTCGCCTGCGTGACCAGGCCTCTCTGGAGGAGGCGGACTCCGCTTCGCTCAAGAAGACCATCGAGGACGCCAAGGCAGAGGTTGCTCGCGCTAAGGAGCGGGTCGATACCGCCTCCGCCACGCAAAACGAGTTTAAGGTCGCACGCGGCAAGCTCGAGGTGCAGGTGGAGGCGGCCATCAAGGCCATCACCGCCGATGGCGCCACGGTACTCGAGGAAGCGCTCATGCTTCCTGCTCCTACCGACCGTGATGCCGCCGAGCGTGAGCTCAACCAGCTCGTGTGCCAGATCAACAACCTTGGTCCCGTTAACCAAGTTGCCATGGAGGAGTACGAGCAGCTCAAGCGCCGCGCCGATTACATCGAGGAGCAGCTGGCCGATCTGGAGAGCGCGCGCAAGGCGCTCACCAAGATCACGGTGGCCATTGATCGCAAGATGCGTAAGGCCTTCCTAGTTACCTTTGAGAAGGTCGACGCGAACTTCCGCGAGATCTTCGCTATGCTCTTCCCGGGCGGCCAGGCTCATCTGGAGATGACCGATCCCGAGCATCCTGCCGAGACGGGTATCGAGGTCGTGGCGCAGCCGCGCGGCAAGCGCATCACCAAGATGATGCTCATGTCGGGCGGCGAGAAGAGTCTGACGGCGCTCGCCCTGCTCTTTGCCGTGTATCGCACGCGCACGGTGCCGTTCTATGTGCTGGACGAGGTCGAGGCGGCGCTCGATGACGCCAACCTGTCCAAGCTCATCGGCGCGCTCGATGTGTTGCGTTCCGATACGCAGCTCTTGGTTATCTCGCATCAGCGCCGTACTATGGAGGACGCTGACGTCCTCTATGGCGTCTCGATGCAAGCCGACGGCGTCAGTCGCGTCGTCTCGCAAAAACTCGATCGCGAAACCGGAAAGGTCGTGAATGCATAATGGGATTCTTCGATGCTCTCTCGCGCGGACTTGAGCGCAGCCGCGAGGCCCTCAACGAGGTCTTCTACTTTGGCGGCGAGGTCGACGAGGATTTTTGGGAGGACCTGGAGGACACCCTCGTCATGGGTGACATGGGCGCCGAGGTCGCTATCAAGGTCTCCGATGACCTGCGCGATGCCGCGGCCAAGAAGAACCTCAAGACCGCTCCGCAGCTTCGCCGTGCCCTGGCCGAGCAGCTTGAGCAGCACTTTGTGCCCATCGAGCGAGATCCGTTTTCCGATACGCCGAGCTGCGTGCTGTTTGTGGGCATTAACGGTGCCGGCAAGACCACGACGGTCGGTAAGATCGCGAGCGCCATGGCTGCCCGCGGCAAGAACGTGGTGATCGGTTCGGCCGACACCTTCCGCGCCGCCGCCATCGAGCAGCTCGATGTGTGGGGGCAGCGTGCCGGCGTACCGGTTATCAAGCGTGACCGCGGCTCCGATCCGGCGAGCGTGTGCTATGACGTGCTCGACGAGGCCGATAAGCGCGGCAGTGACCTGGTGCTCATCGATACCGCCGGCCGTCTGCACACGAGCCCTGAGCTCATGCGCGAGCTCGCCAAGGTGGTCAATGTGACCCGTAAGCGCGCCGCCAATATGGCCGCTGGTCCCATGCCGGTTTCGGTCGTGCTTGTGATCGACGCCGCGACGGGCCAAAACGGTCTGAACCAGGCGCTCGAGTTTAACGAGGCGCTGGGCCTGGACGGTATTATCATGACTAAGCTCGACGGCACGGCTAAGGGCGGTATCGCCATGGCCGTCGCCGAGAAACTCAAGCTCCCGATCCTGCGCGTGGGCGTGGGTGAGCAGGTCGATGACCTGCAGGAGTTCAATGCCAAAGATTTCTGCCGCGCCCTGGTGGGCGAGTCCAATTAAGGAGTGACTAGTGTTTGATTCCCTGAGCGATCGCCTCAACGACACATTTGACCGCCTGCGCGGCAAGGGTAAGCTGACCGAGGCCGATATCACCTCTGCCATGCGCGACATTCGCATGGCGTTGCTCGAGGCCGACGTCAACTTTAAGGTCGTCAAGGAGTTTGTCGCCAAGACCAAGGAGCGCTGCATGACCGCCGAGGTCATGGAGTCGCTGTCACCGGCGCAAAACGTCGTCAAGATCGTGCTCGACGAGCTCACCGAGATGCTCGGTTCCACCGAGAGCAAGCTCGTCTTTAGCAACCGCATCCCCAATGTCATCATGCTCGTGGGCCTGCAGGGCTCCGGTAAGACTACGGCAGCCGTAAAGCTGGCTTATCTGCTCAAGAAGCAGGGTCGCTCACCGCTACTCGCCGCGTGCGACGTCTATCGTCCTGCCGCTGCCGACCAGCTGGCCACGCTTGGCGGAGAGATCGGCGTGCCGGTCTTCCGCGGTGACGGCGAGCACCCGGTCGATATCGCCAAGGGCGCCATCCAGGAGGCCGTCGACCACCTGCGCGACGTGGTCATCGTCGATACCGCCGGTCGCCTGCAGATCGACGAGCAGATGATGCAGGAGGCCGTGGATATCAAGAAGGCCGTCAAGCCCGATCAGGTGCTGATGGTCGTTGATGCCATGACCGGTCAGGATATCGTCAACGTCGTCTCGACCTTCGCCGAGCGCACCGACTTTGACGGCGTGATCATCTCCAAGCTCGACGGCGATGCCCGTGGCGGCGGCGCGCTTTCCGTGCGCCAGGTGACCGGCAAGCCCATCAAGTTCGTGAGCATGGGCGAGAAGCCCGATTCGCTGGAGCCGTTCTATCCCGATCGTATGGCCAAGCGCATTCTTGGCATGGGCGACGTTGTCGGCATTATCGAGAAGGCCCAGGAGGCGGCCGACGCCGAGCAGCTCGAGGCTGCCGAGCGAATGCTGCGCGAGGGCTTCACCATGAACGACATGCTCGACCAGATGAAGGCCGTCAAGAAGATGGGCGGCATGAAGGGCATCCTGGGCATGCTCCCCGGCGGCCAGCGTGCGCTCAACCAGATGGGTGGCAACCTGGACGAGGGCATCTTCGATAAGAACGAGGCCATTATCATGTCGATGACCAAGGAGGAGCGTCTGCGTCCCTCCATCATTAATGGCCAGCGCCGTGCCCGCATTGCCAAGGGCGCCGGCGTGACCCCCACCGAGGTCAATAGCCTTATGAAGCAGTGGGGCGAGATGAACAAGATGATGGGCCGCATGCGCACGATGGCCAATCAGGCACAGGCCGGCGGCAAGAAGGGCAAAAAGGGTAAGAAGGGCAAAAAGATGCGTATGCCCAATATTCCCGGCCTAGATGCCATGGGTCTGGGCGGTATGGGTGGCCTGGGAACGGGCGGCCCCAAGTCCGATATGGACCTGCTGCGCCAGATGGAAGCGCAGATGCGCAACAAGAAGTAACGACTAGTTGAGTCGTGTATGACGAAGGCCGCCTGGATGGTATTCCAGGCGGCCTTCGCCGTTTGTTCGCCGTTTATTCGCTGGTTGTCGCACGCGTGGAAGCGCGTTCTCGACGAGGTGCTTGCCGCTAGTGACAGCCGCAGCCTTCGTGTCCGTCATGGTCGTGGTGACCGTGGCAGCCGCAGGACTCGCCATGCTCGTGGATGTGCTCGTGATCATGTCCATGGCAGTCGCAGGTGGCCTCGCCGTTCTGTGCGAGCGTGCCGGCGATAAGTGCCTCGACGCAAGTGTCGCAGTTGCCCTGGGCACCTGCGTATACCGTGATGCCGGCTTGTGCAAGCGCGTTGATAGCGCCACCGCCGATACCGCCGCAGATGAGCGCGTCCACGCCGCCGTTGGCGAGCAGACCCGCTAGGGCGCCGTGACCGGTGCCGCCGGTGCCCACGACCTGCTCGTTGAGCACCTTGCCGTCCTCAATGTCGTAGATCTTGAACTGCTCGCTGCGGCCAAAGTGCATAAAGATGTTGCCGTTGTCGTACGTGGTTGCCACCCTCATGGTGTCGACCTCCTTTGCTGGCCATGCGGCCGTTGTCGTGGTGATGGGGGAGTACGCGATGTTTCCGCCTTCGATGACGATCGCCCGTCCATTGACCAGCGCGTTTGCCACCTTGCGATGCGCGCGGCTGCAGATTGCCGCCACCGTGGCGCGGGCAATGCCCATGCACTGGGCGACTTCCTCCTGATTGAGGCCTTCCAGGTCGCATAGGCGCAGGACCTCGAGCTCGTCGACTGTCATATCGATAGCGTCTCCGCTCGCCAGGCCATCGGGGGTAAAACCGCGATATTCGGGGATGATCCCAACACGGCGCAATTTTTCGCGTCTTCCTGCCATACACTCTCCAAATCTGACATATGTCAGTAATAGGATAGCGCGCATGCGGAAGCGTACAAGCTATTTTTGGCATATGTCAGAAAAAGGCAAAGGTGTTCCGCTTGCGAATGCAGAGCCGTGCTACCGTGCATTGCGTGTGCCTACCCTAGTGTCCAATCCGACACTGCGCGCCTGGGCTACAATAAAAATCGCTTATAGGCGACTGACAGGAGGGTCAATGAGCAAGGCTGATCAACAGTTTGTATCCATGTGCCGCGACATTCTGGACCATGGCACCACCACCGAGGGCCAAAAGGTCCGTCCGGTGTGGGAGGACGGCACCCCTGCCTATACCATTAAAAACTTTGGCGTTACGGCGCGCTACGACCTGCGCGAGGAGTTCCCTGCGCTCACCCTGCGCCGCACGGCGCTTAAGTCTGCGATGGACGAGATTTTGTGGATCTATCAAAAGAAGTCCAATAACGTCCATGACCTCAACAGCCATATTTGGGATGAGTGGGCCGACGAGACCGGCTCCATCGGCAAGGCCTACGGGTACCAGATTGGCCAGAAGAGCCATTATGCCGAGGGCGATTTCGACCAGATGGACCGAGTGCTGTACGATCTTAAGCACACACCGTACAGTCGCCGCATCATGACCAACACGTATGTGTTTAGCGACCTGTCCGAGATGCACCTGTATCCGTGCGCGTACAGCGTGACCTATAACGTCACGCAGCGCCCGCAGGACGACAAGCCGACGCTCAACATGATTCTCAACCAGCGCAGCCAGGACATTTTGGCCGCGAACAACTGGAATGTGTGCCAGTACGCCATCTTGCTGATGATGGTTGCGCAGTCGATCGATATGATTCCCGGCGAGCTGCTGCATGTGATCGCCGACGCCCATATCTACGACCGTCATGTCGATATTGTCCGCGAACTTATCGAGCGTCCGCAGTTTGCGGCGCCTAAGGTAACGCTTAACCCCGACGTGCACGATTTCTATGCGTTTACGACCGACGACCTGATTGTGGAGGGCTACGAGCACGGTCCGCAGGTCAAGAACATTCCCATTGCGGTGTAGGTGGTGCTCATGACGTGTAAGCTATCTGCTATCGTTGCCGTGTGTGACGATTGGGGCATTGGGTGCGAGGGCGACATGGTGGTGTCCAATCGCGCCGACATGCGCCATTTTGTGGCCTGCACCAAGGGCTGCCCGGTCATCATGGGGCGCAAGACGCTGCTGAGTTTTCCCGGTGGGCGTCCACTTAAGAACCGTCGCAATATCGTGCTTACCCGCGACGAGGATTTTGCTGTCGAGGGCGTCGACGTGGTGCATAGCATCGACGAGGCGCTCGCCGCGGTTGCCGATGAGCCCGTTGCCTGGGTGATCGGCGGCGACGAGGTGTATCGGCAGTTTTTGCCGTATTGCGCCGAGGCCGAGGTCACGCACAACCATTGCACTCATGCCGTGGACACGTACTTTCCCGATTTGGACGCCGATCCCGCGTGGGAGATTGCGTGGCGTGGCGGTGTTGCCACGATTGCCTCGGGCGAGGGCGACGAGGGTGTCGATTATGAGTTCGTGACGTATCGTCGCGTTGAGGCGTAAATCGCCTGGCGTGAACGGTATTATCGGGTTGATTGAATGTATGGGGCGGCGCTTAGCGTCGCCTCGTTTGGTATAGATGTGCTGTAAAGAAGGGTGCGGGCAGGCTGCTATGACTGATGCCGTTGAGGTTCTGCGAATTGATTCGCTCGAGGACGAGCGGCTCGATGCCTACGTGCGACTGACCGAGCGTGAGCTGCGCTGCGTGCTAGAGCCGCAAAAGGGCATCTTTATCGCCGAGAGTGCCAAGGTTATTGAGCGCGCGGTGCGTGCCGGATACGAGCCGGTGAGCTTTCTTTTGGGCGAACGCTGGCTCGACCAGATGATGCCGCTGTTTGAGCGCCTGGTTGTGCGCGAGGGCGCAGGTCCGGTTCCTGTGTTCGTGGCTTCCATGGAACTCATGGAGCAGCTGACGGGCTTTAACGTGACGCGCGGTGCGCTCGCGGCGTTTCGTCGCCCGCGGCAGATTCCGGTTGATGAGTTCTTGGGTGGCGTCGTCGAGGCGGCGGGGGAGCGCCCGGTGCGCGTGTGCGTGCTCGAGGGTATTGTTGATCACACCAATGTTGGCGCGATTTTCCGCTCGGCTGCCGCATTGAACGTTGACGGTATTTTGGTCAGCCCGACGTGCTGCGACCCGCTGTACCGTCGCTCGGCCCGCGTGAGCATGGGCACCGTGTTTCAGGTGCCGTGGACGCGCATTGGGAGTGAGGCGCGCGTGTGGCCGCATGATGGCTTGGCCGCGCTTCATGATGCCGGCTTTTCGTGTGCCGCTATGGCGTTGACGGACGACTCTGTTTCGCTTGATGATCCTGTGCTGCAGAAGATTGATCGCTTGGCGATTTTTATGGGCACCGAAGGTGCCGGCTTAGGCGTTAAAACTATTGCTGGCTGTGACCGCGCCGTGCGCATTCCGATGGCGCACGGGGTCGATTCGCTCAACGTGGCCGCGGCGAGTGCCGTCGCCTTTTGGCAGCTGTGCCCGCACGTGAGCAATGAGTATCACTACCAGCCGGGTTTGTATCACTAGGTGCGTGTTGTCTCCGGGCCTTGTCGGCGGAGGTGTTTTTATAGTCTTCGTTCGGTGCTAGGCTGTCATGGGTGTAATTATTATCAGACGTTTTGACGTTTGACGTGCGCTTTTGGGGAGGGCGTGTGGCTAAGAAATCTACGGCTATCGATGTAACGCAGGGTGTCATTTGGCAACAGCTGCTGTCGCTGTGCGTCCCCATCTTCTTTAGTTCGTTTTTTCAACAGGCTTACACGCTTATCGGTACGTATATCGTCGGCCAGTTTGGCGGCAAGCTCGCACTGGGTGGCATTCAAGCCACGATGGTGCTCACCGAGCTCTGCATTGGCTTTTGCGTTGGCGTCGGCGCCGGCTGCGCGGTCATTACCGGTCAGTATTTTGGCCAGCACGATGATGAGCGACTGAGTCGTTCGGTCCACACGGCCATGACGCTCGCGCTGGTGGGCGGTATCGTCTTCTCCATTCTCGGCATAGTGTTCGCTGAGCCCATGCTCGTTTTGATGAATACGCCGCATGAGCTTCTTGCCGAGGGCGTTGCCTATGCTCGTTGCTACTTTGCCGCCATGGTTGCGGCGCTGCTGCTCAATATGGGAACGGCACTGCTGCGCGCCGTGGGCGACACGCGCGGGCCTGCTGTGATCATCGCTTCCGGCTGCCTTGTTAATGCGGTGCTGGATGTCATCTTCGTTGCTGTGCTTCATATGGAGGCTCTGGGCTGCGGCATCGCGGTGGCGCTGACCATTTGCTCCAACGCCACGATGATCGTGATTCGCATGATGCACGCGCCGGGTGCGTGGCGGCTTTCACTGTCCAAGCTCGGCATTGATCCTGGCATTTGTAAGAGCATGATTTCGTGTGGTCTGCCGCTTGGCTTTCAGTCTGCTGCGTATTCGATTTCCAACGTTTTGATTCAGGTGTCGGTCAACTCGTTTGGTGCCGATGTCACCACCGCGTGGGGTCTTTCGGGCCGCCTGGATGGCATTGTCTGGATGGTTACCGAGGCGCTCGGCGTGTCGATCACCACGTTCTCGGCACAGAACTTTGGTGCGCGCAACTACGAGCGCATGCGCAAGGGCTACCATACGTCGCTCGTGCTGTCGTTTATGCTCATTGGTGGCCTGTCTGCCGTGCTGCTGGTGTTCTCGGGTCCGTTGTCGCGTCTGTTTGTCGACGATGCTTCGATTTCGGCGTACACCACGACGATTCTTCATTTTATCGCGCCGTTCTACGCGATCTTCTCGATTATCGAGAACGCGTCGGGCTCCATTCGCGGCGCTGGCGTGAGCTTGCAGCCTATGATGCTCACCATCTTTGGCACCGTTGTCTTGAGGGTGATCTGGGTGTTTGCGATCATGCCGTTTGATCCTTCGCTTGAGCACCTGCTGCTTGTCTACCCCGTAACCTGGGTAATCACCGCCATGATGTTCACCGTCTACCATCACAGCGGCAACTGGCTAGGCCGCGCCACCGCCTAATTGATCCGTAGGGGACGGAGGAAAACGCACTTGGCACTTGGGGACGTTCCTTTTCTGCCGGCACTTTGGGACACTCCTTGTAAGGCCGTTTCGTCGTTTTTCGGAGAATCTGCCTGGCTTGCCCTGTAAACTGTCAGCACGGGCTTAGCAAATTAGATCGTCCGCGCCTATCAGATGTTGCCCGGTGGGTTTGTGATGGGAGGGCGATATGCCAAGAACAGGTCGAGTCGTTTCGTTGACGGGCTATAACCACATTATCGCACGTGGTAATGGTGGCATCTGCATCTTTGAAGACGACGAAGATCGATATCGGATCCTTACGTTGTTCGAGGAAAAGCTAGTTGGGAATGGTGTCGGCGTTATCGCGTGGTGTCTCATGTCGAATCATTTTCATCTTATGGTTGATGATCCTCATGGGAAGATATCTTCGTGTATGAGCGGCGTTCTTACGTCGTATGCGATGTATTTCAATCGCAAAACCGACCGAGTTGGGCATTTATTCCAAGATAGATTTACTAATATTCCGGTCGAGAATGATGCGCAGGCAATTTCACTTGCGGACTACATTCATATGAATCCGGTCAAGGCGGGCGTTTCGGCCGCCGACAATTATCGTTGGTCCAGTTATCGGGCTTATGCTTATGGCTACGATTCGTTTGGGTTTTGCGACCCTGGCCTTGTTCTGGATCTTGTGGGTGGCTCGCTTGAGTATCGGCACTATTTTGCCGATCGAATTGACCAGGCTCCCTACGATGCTGAACCTCGACCGCGCATTCTGGACGATGAAGCTCTTGAGGTCGCTAAGGGAATTGCTTTCCCCACAGCTCTTCCTGAGCTTGCATCCATGAAGCCTTCCGAGCGTAGACCTATTCTCTGCAAAATGAGAAAAGCTGGCCTTACGATAAATCAGATCGTGAGGGTCGTTGGCATTGGTCGTACGTCTGTTGTTTCTGGTACGGCAGGTTGGAATGAAGGATAGATTTCTGGACTGTTGGCACACAGGAGTGTCCCCAAGTGCCGGCAGAAAAGGAACGTCCCTAAGTGCCGGATTAGTATTCGATGCCTTGGCGGGCTAGGAGTCCTTCGTCGAAGTAGTGTTTGATGGGGCGCATTTCGGTGACAAGGTCGGCGAGGTTCGCGAGGGGCAGCAAGCCCCGGCCGGTGAGCACGAGCTCCGTGGTGGCGGGCTTTATCGCGATCAGCGCTTCGACATCCTCGCGCGTCACGAAGCCGCGGCGCATGGCCTCGCCGAGTTCATCCAAAATCAGAACGTCGACCTGTGATATCTGCTCGCATGCGAGCTCCATGATCTGCGCGGCGCAAGCCTCGGGTGTGTCGCGGTCGGCTTGTACGATGCGTAGCCCTAAACGAGGTGCTTCATCATGTTCGGCGCAGTGCAGCTTCTTGGCAAACTGAAGCATGAGCACGTTAAGTCCATAGCCCGTGGCACGCAGCGCGAGCCCCAGCGCAGCCGTCGTCTTGCCCTTGCCGTCGCCCGTATAGATTTGAACCTTGCCGACTTCCAGTGATGCCATCTCTGTCCTTTCGTGCCCGGCGTCGGTTTATCGCCGTCCGGGTTGGGTATTCTAGATAGCATTATCAACCCCAGTAGATGGAGTTCAAGCAGATGGAGATGGATGACAACAAACGTAGACGGAATATGATCCTCTACGTGCTCATCGCCTTCGTCGTCTACCTCGTGCTCTCGACCGTTCTGTTCCCCAACATCGGTCACACGCAGCAGATTACGAAGACCGATTATTCGACGTTTGTCAAAGCGCTCGATAAGAAAAGCGTCGACAAGGTCGAGTACAACACGGATGATTACACGATTTACTACACCAAGAAGGGCGAGGACGAGAATATCGCCTACAAGACGACCGGCGTGCCGAATGATGCGGGCTTTACCGATCGCGTGCTTGAATCCGGTGCGTCTCTGGAGTCGGTCGTTCCCGATAAAAACTCGGGTCTGATGACCTACTACCTGCTCACGCTCATCCTTCCCATGGCGATTTTCTTCCTGATCGGCTGGTGGCTCAACCGCCGCATGAAGAAGGCCATGGGTGATGACGGTCCTTCGATGAACTTTGGCGGCGGTGGCTTTGGCGGCGGTGGACTGGGCAAGTCCGGCGCGCGCGTGATCGCCTCCAAGGACGTGGGCGTGACCTTTAAGGATGTCGCCGGCCAGGAAGAGGCCAAGGAGTCCCTCAAGGAGGTCGTCGACTTTCTGGAGAAGCCGCAGCGCTACGAGGAGATTGGCGCCAAGCTTCCGCGCGGTGCTCTCCTTGTCGGCCCTCCGGGTACCGGTAAAACCCTGCTCGCCAAGGCTGTGGCCGGCGAGGCGGGCGTGCCGTTCTTTAGCATTTCGGGTTCTGAGTTCGTCGAGATGTTCGTCGGCCGCGGTGCCGCCAAGGTTCGTGACCTGTTTAAGCAGGCTAAGGAAAAGGCCCCGTGCATCGTCTTTATCGACGAGATCGATACCATCGGCAAAAAGCGTGATGGCGGCGGCTTTAGTGGCAACGACGAGCGCGAGCAGACGCTCAATCAGCTGCTGACCGAGATGGACGGCTTCGATAACCACAAGGGTATTGTCGTTCTTGCTGCTACCAACCGCCCCGACAGCCTTGACCCGGCCCTGTTGCGCCCCGGTCGTTTTGACCGCCGCATCCCCGTTGAGCTGCCCGACCTGACCGGCCGTAAGAACATTCTTGAGCTGCATGCCAAGAGCGTGAAGACGCAGCCGCCGATCGACCTGACCGCGATTGCCCGCGCCACGCCCGGCGCCTCGGGCGCCGATCTGGCCAACATCATCAACGAGGGCGCGCTGCGTGCCGTCCGCGAGGGTCGCAAGCGCGCCACGCAGGACGATTTTGAGGAGTCGGTGGAGGTCGTCATCGCCGGTCAGCAGCGCAAGTCCACGGTGCTGTCCGACCACGAGAAGCAGGTCGTTTCTTATCACGAGATCGGTCATGCCATCGTTGCCGCTCGCCAGAAGGGCTCTGCGCCGGTTACCAAGATCACCATCGTGCCGCGCACGAGCGGCGCTCTTGGCTATACCATGCAGGTCGAGGAGGACGAGCGCTTCCTGACGACGCGCCAGGAGGTCTTGGACAAGCTCGCCGTCTACTGCGGCGGCCGTGCGGCCGAGGAGCTCATCTTTGGCGAGATGACGACCGGTGCCGCCAACGATATCGAGCAGGCCACCAAGCTCGCCCGCAATATGGTGACTCGCTTTGGTATGTCCGACGAGTTTGGCATGATGGCGCTTGGTACCGTGCAGAACGCGTATCTCAACCAGGACACGTCGCTCACCTGCGCCCCCGGTACGGCCGAGCGTGTGGACGCGATTGTCGCTAAGCTGATCGAGGACGCGCACGATCGCGCTCTGCAGATCCTCAAGGAGAACAAGTTCAAGCTCCATGAGCTGGCTCGTTATCTGTACAAGAAGGAGACCATCACGGGCGAGGAGTTCATGAACCTCCTCACGCGTGAGAATCCGCTGATGCCCAAGCAGCAGTAAAGCCGCGGCCGAGCCAGTAAACGCCGACGCCCCATTTGAGCAGCTTTCTCAAATGGGGCGTTTTGCTTGAGGGGGATGGAAATGAAGATCGTGGTGAGTGCCTGCTTGATGGGCGAGAGCTGCAAGTATAACGGGCTTGACAACTATCATCGCGAGTTGGTCGAGGCCTGCGAGCGTACAGGGACCGAGGTCCTCCTGGTGTGCCCTGAGGTCTTTGGGGGCCTGCCCATACCGCGCGATCCGTCCGAGATTGTGAACGGCGAGGTCCGTACCTGCGAGGACGTCTCGGTCGATCGCGAATTTCGCCTAGGTGCCCAACGTGCGCTCGATATGTGCGAGCGGGCGGGTGGGCCGTCCGAGATTTCCGCGTGCATTTTGCAGGATCGCAGTCCGTCGTGTGGTGTGGGCCGTATCTACGATGGATCCTTCAGCGGCACGCTCACAACGGGTAACGGTGTCTTCGTTGACCTGCTCCTGCGCCACGGCTACCGCGTGATCCCGGCAAGCGAATTCGACTCGAGCATGTTACGGCAATAAAAAACCGCCACAAAGGTACTGTCCCCTTTGTGGCGGTTTTGGTCGGTTAGGCCAGGAGAGAGTGGCCGTAGGCATTGGCGGCCTTGATGGCGGCGGCGAACTTCTCGTCGGTGAAGGGTTCTGGGTTACCCTGCTTCCACTCGTTGGTGGCGTGGGCATACTCGCACAGGGCAGGGATGTTTGCCTCGGAAAGCCCGACCTGCTCAAGCGTTACGGGTAGGCCCATCTGCTTGTTAAAGGCGGCGTAGCGCTCAAGGTTTTCGGTATCGCCCGTATAGGCAAACAGCACGAGCACGCCCAGGCTTACGACCTCGCCGTGCAGATAGGTTCCCTCGCGCGGAATGCTGCACGTCGCATTGTAGAACGCGTGTGCCACGCTCGAGTTGTAGTAGTAATCGTTTTGGTTGGTCAGGTTCGAGACATAGCCCGTGTTGACCACGATGTCGAGCGCGATCTGCTTGACGGCTTCGCTCGACAGGTTCTTGCGTACGTCCTCAAGACCCTGGACGCCATAAGTAAACAGCGGCTCGGAGCAGGTGTGGGCGAGTGCCAGGCCAAGACCGGCGGTATGCTCCAAATTACCGGCGCTCGTGGCGTATTCGACCTCAGGCTGCTTAGACAGGGCATCGCCCACGCCGGCCCAGAAGTACTCCGCCGGAGCTTCGGCGATGATCTTGGGGTTGATGAAGATGTGCGCCGGTCGGTTGGGGTACGAATAGCCCTCGAGCGAGCCGTCGTCGTTGTACACGACGGCAATGGCGGTCGCGGCGGAGCAGTTGGAACAGATCGTCGGGACGGTGAAGACTATCTTCTTGAGCTCGATGGCTGCGGTCTTCACGGTGTCGAGTGCCTTGCCGCCGCCGCAGGCGATGAGCACGTCGGCTTCCTGGCAGGCAGGGGAGTTCACGACTTTGGCGATATTGGCACGCGTACTGTTGGTGCCATAGACGCGCGTCTCCAGAACCTCGACATCGGTACCTTCAAGCGCCGCCTCGATGCCCGGCAGCGCTGCAGCCAGGGCTCGCTTGCCGCCAATGATGGCGACCTTGGTCGCTCCGTACTCTGCCAGTGCGGCGGGCAGCTCGGTAAAACAATCCTCGCCGACGGTATAGTCGCTCATTCCAATCGTGCGCATAGCAACCTTCTTTCTTTTGATAAAGTGCTTTCAGGTATTTTGCTCCTAGAGAAGGTCCACAGCCGCGAGAAATTTCGAACGTATAAAACCAGTGTTGAGGGTTTTTCGCCGGCGCGGAACGTGCTAGCATACTCCGCATGAGCGTTGATGGGGACGAGTAGTCGGCCGTCCGCATGCTACAGAGAGCGGGGAGCGCTGAGAACCCGTGCATGCGACCGATGAAAATCACCCCGGAGCTGCGGTCCCAACGGACGTACCGCGCAGGTTCGTCTTAGTAGACATCGCCGAGATGGTCGTCGATACAGGCCAGCCGAGTAACGGATGCGAGCGCGCGGCGACGCGGGCGAGGGCATCTAAGCTGGGTGGTTAAGCGAAGAGCTTTTACGGGCAGTCTGCCCGTTTTGTGGCGCTTCGTCCCAGCTTGTAGGGACGGGCGCTTTTTTGGTGCCCAGAGGGCGTGCGCGCCCACGACATGAAAGGGGTACCGTGGCAAACGAGTACAAGCAGACGATGAATCTGCCCAAAACCGGATTTCCCATGCGTGCCGGTCTTTCCAAGTCCGAGCCCAAGCGACTCAAGGACTGGCAGGACAACAAGGTCTACGAGCAAGTTCTAAAGAAGAACGAGGGTCACAAGAAGTTCGTGCTGCACGACGGTCCTCCGTACGCCAACGGCCCGATCCATATCGGCCACGCCATGAACAAGATCTCCAAGGACATGATCAACCGCTACTGGATGATGCAGGGCTATGAGGTTCCCTATGTCCCCGGTTGGGACTGTCATGGCCAGCCGATCGAGCATAAGGTCGAGGAGAAGCTTGGCACCGAGAAGTTCAACCAGACCTCCACGGCTAAGATCCGCGAGCTTTGCAACAAGTTCGCTGTCGAGAACATCGAGCTCCAGAAGGCTGGCTTCCGTCGCCTTGGCGTGCTTGGCGACTGGGACAACCCGTATCTGACGCTCTATCACCAGCATGACGCCGCCGACATTGAGGTCTTCAAGGCCATGTTCGACAAGGGCATGATCTATCGCGGCCACAAGCCCGTCCACTGGTGCAAGCACTGCCACACCGCGCTGGCCGAGGCTGAGATCGAGTACTCCGACGAGACGAGCCCGTCCATCTTCGTGCGCTTTGAGATGACCTCCAAGCCCGCCGGTCTCGAGAACTTCGACGGCCCGGTCGACTTTATCATCTGGACGACCACGCCGTGGACCATCCCCTCCGACCAGGCAGTTTCCCTCAAGCCCGGCGCCGCCTACGTCGCCGTTGAGCACGACGGCCGCGCCGAGGTCATGCTCGAGGACCTGGCTCCCAAGTGCTGCGAGGAGTTTGGCTGGGAGTACACTCCGGTTATGGTCGACGGCAAGCCCTATGTGGTTCCCGCCGAGACCTTCCACCACATCCACTACAAGCAGCCGATCTTTGACGGTGTCGAGGGCGTGGCGCTGCTGGCCGATTACGTCGGTGTCGATGACGGTACCGGTATTGTCCACAACTCGCCCGGCCACGGCGTCGACGACTACTTTGCCTGCCTCAAGGAGGGCATCACCGACATCTGCATGCCGGTCGATGACGACGGCAAGTTCTACACCGGCGAGGAGTTTGGCACCGGTGGCCCCTTCAGCGGTATGGACACCGATGAGGCCAACCCGCACATCATCGAGTTCCTGCGTGAGCGCGGTACCCTAGTCCTCGAGAAGAAGATCACGCACAGCTATCCGCACTGCTGGCGTTGCAAGCACCCGGTGCTCTTCC
>CAJLVJ010000006.1 GCA_905210085.1 uncultured Collinsella sp.
TCCGCAGGGTCGCGTTGAGGGAAGGCAATCCGGCCTCCCGCCCCGCGCCCCGGCGTTGGGTCGTCGCGTGCTCGTTACTGAAAAGCTGATTAGAAGTTTGCGTGCCGCCCCTTATGGGGCGGCACGTTTTTGTATGGGGACTGGTTGGGACGGCACCGTTCATGGGTGGGGTACACTGGGTGGCGACTTTTAGTTTATCTACTACCTGATGGGGTGTTTTTGTATGGGTAAGAAGTCTCGGGCTCGGGTTGCTGCGGCGGGAACTCGCAAGGATCCTGGTCGTCGGGTTGCCGAGGGTAAAAAGGCCGATCGTGCCGAGAAAGACAAGAAAGTCGGCGCGCATGCTCATCCTGAGTGGGCGCCTCATTTGAATTCGGCTAGTGAGGATTTGACTGCCAAGTTGTTTACTCTGGTCGAGGTAATTTTGGGCGTGGTGCCCCTTGTGGTTATCGGTTTATTCTTGGCTTCGAAGGACGCCACGAGTGTCGATAAACTCACCGGGGTCTTTTCGCAGGACCCCTCGATGGTAGTTACGTTTATCTCTGCGTGCCTGCAGCCGTTTGTGGCGTACATGCTGTACATGATTTATCGCAAATACTGCGAGGGCGATGCGGGCTTTGCCGCCGGCAACCTGATCGGCCTCTTGTGCTCCGAGATTTTGTTGCTCAATATCCCGGGCGTTATCGGCATGGGCATCTTGCTGTGGCGTGTTTGGCGCAATGTCGCCCCGCACTTTGAGAGCTGGCTGTTTGAGCGTCGTTTTACGGGCGTGGTGGCCGACATTGCCGGTTCGCTCGTGATTCTAGTCTTGGCGTTTTTGTGTGCCACCGCTGCTCGCGGTCTTTCGGGCATGTAATCTGCCCCCACCGACCACGGAGCGCAGGGCGGGGAAACCTTTCCCTCTCGCTCACGGCTTCGCAGGGTCGCGCGAGGCAAAGGTTTCCCCGCCCTGCGCTCCGGCGTTGAGTCGTCGCATGCTCGTTACAGAAAAGCTGATAATAAGTTTGTGTGCCGCCCCTTTGGGGCGGCACTTTTTGTGTGGGGTCCCGGTCTTCACAATTTCCGTCAAGCTTTTGGTCAGCTTTTGGTTAGTTGGCGGGTTGGTGGAAGGGCAAAAGATCATTCGATAAAAAAGCTCAGAGAAAGTGCTGGTAGGGGAGTTGTTGAGGTTTTCGACGGCTTTTGTCAACAAGAAACTTTGCAGCTATTGCTACGGATTGCGTTGCCGTGGCCTTGGCGGTGCGGGATGCTGGTCGTAAGCGTCGAATGCTCCGATTTTGGAGGCCAGCATGGACCTGTTTCTTAAGACTCCGCAGCAACAAGCCGAGCGCATGTTGCGTCAGCAGCAACGGCTCATGGAGATGCAAATGCAAGGGGTAGCCGCCCAGCCCCCTGCGCAAAATGCCACGCCCGTGGTTTCGCCTGCGGGCGGATCGGCGCCAGAGGCCTATTCCGTACAACAAGATTCATATGCGCAGGAGCTCGCGTTCGATAGGCATCGTGCGCGTCGCCGTCACTGGGCCCAGCGCCTGCGTACGCTGGCGATGATCGTGCTGATCCCGTTGGGACTCGCGGCAATCTTCTTGGCCTCATATGCCCTCACGTGCATTCTCAACGGCGCTTCGCCCGGCGAAGTGCTCCAACATCTGTCAGCCCTGGGTCAGCGCCTAGGCGACGTCATGACAACCATTCGCACCGGCTGGGAGAGTTAGCGTTTGTCACATTAGGACTTCTAGGGTGTAGGGATTATCGCCACGAGCGGAATTCTTGCATCCTGCTGGTCCTGTCGTACGACTGAATAGAATTATTGAAGATGAATAATAATAGGATTTGATATGTATAAGCAGGATTTAGAGCAGACCCCTCTTGGAGGACCTGGCGGTAATGAAGCTCTATGCCTTCCGTCCGAACGACATCATCGATCTTCATAGCCAGGCATTCGTCGACCGACTTGATTGGGGGCTGCTCGAACGGCTTATATTCGACGAGGGAGAAGCACTGGCGTCGTCGCCTTCGGAGCGAAGCTATCAAGAGATGGTCTGTGCATACAGGCAATACAGAAAGGAGGTGCTCGGTTGAATCTGACCTTTGAGGGATTCTTAAAAGGCTATTGCCGAGAGCTATCCGGACAGCAGTCGCTGAGTTTTAGAAAATTGGTTGAGCAGGCGACGGCGGATGCGCCGCGCGTGGCGGAGCCTCTGTTTTTGCTCGCTTTGGCGCAAGGAAAAGCCGAATACGTTCTGGGTTTATCCGAGGGCTCGTGGATGGAACGGGATTATCGAGACGTTTTATCCTTGTACGGTCAAGCGGGCAGCATGGCGTCTCTATGCGCCAAAAGTGAGCTCCCTAATCGTTATGCCAACGTTTGGCGTGCGTATAGAGCGGTGAAGGAAAAGCCGGCGGCCGATAGAAGGGTGAACGCCCTGATGAGAAAGAAAACGCTGGAAGCATTGGAGGAATCGGGTGTAACGCGCTATGGCCTCTGCCGTGCCCTGCGCCTGAATAAAGGAAACGTATACGCATACTTGGCCGGCGATGACTCAAAGGTGAGCAGGGAGACGGCGCGCCGCATTATGGAATATGCGGAGGAGAGGGGCACCCAAGAAGGGGCCGGGCACCCGGTGCGTGTGGCGGGGTAAGATTGATCGCGGTTTTGATTGATAATCGATTGGGTTTGTTGGGCGGAATCTATGTCTGCTATCGATATTGCGCTTGTTGTGATTGCCTTGGTGGCGGTGGGGGTTGCTGTGGTTTGCGCCCTGCAGCTTAAAGGCCTTCGTGCCGAGTTGCGAGAGCGTGGCGGCAGCGACGCGGAGACGCTCGCGGCGCTCGAGCAGGCCAACAACGCGCTCGACACCCTGAACATCGCGCTGGCAGAAACCCGTCGCACGGCAAACGCCATCGCGCAGCAGCAGACGACCGACGCCGCCGTAGAGCAGCAGCGCTACCTGACCATCGCGCGCGAGTTCTCGCAGGCCGGCGACCGCATGGACGACCTGCGTCGTGAGACGGCCCAGCAGCTGGGCGCCAACCGCGAGGGCATCGAGCACCGCTTGGACAAGGTGCGCGAGACGGTCGATGCACAGCTGGGCGCCATCCGCAAGGACAACAACGTGCAGCTCGATCAGATGCGCGCGACGGTGGACGAAAAGCTTTCCCGTACGCTCAACGACCGTCTGTCTGCATCGTTTAAGCAAGTGAGTGACCAGCTCGAGGCCGTGTACAAGGGCCTGGGCGATATGCAATCCATCGCCACCGGCGTGGGCGACCTTAAGCGCGTGCTGGGTAATGTCAAGGCGCGTGGCATTTTGGGCGAGGTGCAGCTGGGCGCGATCCTGGCGGACATCCTTACGCCCGACCAGTATCTGGAAAACGTGGCCACCAAGCCCGGCGCCTCGGAGCGTGTTGAGTTTGCCGTCAAGCTGCCGGTAGACGAGGGCGACCCCGTGCTGCTGCCGATCGACTCCAAATTCCCGGGCGACGCGTACGAGCATCTGCTCGACGCCCAGGAGTCAGGCGACGCGGAGGCCGTCGCCGCTGCGCGCAAGACGCTCGATGCGATGGTGAAGCGCGAGGCAAAGGACATTTGCGAGAAGTACCTGAGCGTGCCCGCGACGACCAACTTTGGCATTCTGTTCGTGCCGTTTGAGGGCCTGTACGCCGAGGTCGTCAGCCGCCCCGGGCTTATCGAGACCCTGGGCCGCGACTATCACGTCAACGTTGCCGGCCCCAGCACCATGGCCGCCATTCTCAACAGCCTGCAGATGAGCTACCAGACGTTTAAGCTGCAAAAGCGCACCGATGACGTGCTGCGCGTGCTTTCTGCCGTCAAGGCCGAGCTGCCGCGCTATCAGGCGGCACTGCGTCGCGCGCAGCAGCAGATCGAGACCGCGGGCAAGACGGTCGAGGGCATTATCACCACGCGCACCAACGTTATGGAGCGCAAGCTCAAGGATATCGACGCGCTGGAGGATGCCGGGGAGGCCGACGAGATTTTGGGGCTCACATCCGCGGAGTTGCTCGCAGACCAAAAAGACGAGGACTAGCTGCATCTGACGGCGGGGTGCCTGCGCAAGTACGGCGCGGGCGCTTCTCGCATTGTGCTTGCCTGAAGTGCGCTTTAGTGTGCAACAATGGCGTTTCGCCCTATCAGACGCGAAAGGAAGCCCATGTCTCAGAGAAGCACCAGTCCGCTCAAACGCTCCACCGTGCGCCGCACGCTGCAGCGTTTTTGGGGTGTCACGCGCACACAGCCGCTGATTGTCTTTCTCTCGGTGTTCTCGTCGGCGGGCTACATCTTTTTGCTCACGTTTGCCAACACCTACGTGATGGCCCTTATCGTCGACCGCGTCCAGGCCGGCCCCGTGGCGGGCAACCAGGTGTTTGAGGTCTTTGGTCCCTACATTCTGGCGCTGGTGCTCGTTAACCTAGTGGGCCAAATCCTCTCCAAGCTGCAGGACTACACCGTCTACAAGCTCGAGATTGCGGGCAACTATCACCTGGCGCGTCTATGCTTCGACACGCTCTCCAATCAATCCATGACATTCCATACCAGCCGCTTTGGAGGATCGCTCGTGAGCCAGACGGGCCGTTTTATGAGCGGCTACACGGGGTTGGTGGACGTGACGGTGTATTCGCTCATCCCCACCATCACCTCGGTTGTCTGCACGGTTGCGGCGCTCGCCCCGGTGGTGCCGACGTTTACCGTGATCCTGGTGGGCATCATGGTCGTCTACATCGCGTTTGTCTGGCTTATGTACAAGCGCATCATGCCGCTTTCGGCCGCGACGTCCGCCGCGCAGAACAAGCTCTCGGGCGTGCTTTCCGACGCGGTCACGAACATCTTGGCCGTCAAGACCTGCGGGCGCGAGGACTTTGAACGCGATCTGTTCGACGCCGCCGATCGTGCCGCGCGCGACGCCGAGACGGTCTCGATGCACGCCATGATGCAGCGCAACTTTACGACCTCGGGCCTTATCGTCATCACCATGGCCGTGGTGAGTGTGTTCGTGGCGGGCGGCAACGCGTGGTTTGGCATCTCGGCCGGCTCGCTCGTCATGATTTTTACCTACACCTATAACCTCACCATGCGCCTGAACTACGTGAGTTCCATGATGCAGCGCATCAACCGCGCTTTGGGCGATGCGGCCGAGATGACGCGCGTGCTGGACGAACCGCGTCTGGTGGCAGACGACGAGAACGCTCCCGAGCTTAAAGTGACCGAGGGCGCGATTGATTTTGAGCACCTGAGCTTTGCATACCGTGACGCCGCAGCGGGCGAGAGCGTGTTCGACGACCTGACGCTCCATGTGGCGGCGGGCCAGCGCGTGGGCCTGGTGGGCAAATCGGGCTCGGGCAAGACGACGCTCACCAAGCTGTTGCTGCGCCTGGACGACGTACAGGGCGGTCGCGTGCTCGTGGACGGCCAGGACGTATCGCGCTGCACGCAGCAGAGCCTGCGCCGCCAGGTTGCCTACGTGCCGCAGGAGGCGCTGCTGTTCCATCGCTCCATTCGCGAGAATATTGCCTACGGCCGCCCCGACGCCACTGACGAGCAGATCCGCGAGGCCGCGCGTCTGGCCAATGCCCTGGAGTTTATCGACCGCCTGCCCCGTGGCTTTGACACCATGGTGGGCGAGCGCGGCGTTAAGCTTTCGGGCGGCCAACGCCAGCGCGTGGCCATTGCCCGCGCTATCCTGACCGACGCGCCGATTCTGGTGCTCGACGAGGCGACGTCTGCCCTGGACAGTGAGTCCGAGGCGCTGGTGCAGGAGGCGCTCGAGAACCTGATGCGCGGCCGCACCTCCATTGTGGTGGCGCATCGCCTGTCCACCGTGGCGGCGCTCGACCGCATCGTGGTGCTGGCGGACGGCGAGATTGTCGAGGACGGTACGCATGCGCAGCTTGTCGAGGCGGGCGGCGAGTATGCGAGCCTGTGGGGCCGCCAGACCGGCGCATTTTTGGAGGCGTAAAGACCCCATACGTGGGACAATCGTGCCCATAGGTTTGTTATGCCGCCGAGCCGAGGAGTCGATATGCCACGCGAGACCAATGCCGCCAAACGCGAGCGCGCCGTTGAGGTGTGCGAGCGCCTCAACCGTCGCTATGGCCCGGTCGAGTGTTTTTTGGATCACGAGAATCCCTTTAGGCTGCTCATCGCGGTGCTGCTCTCGGCGCAGACGACCGATGCACAGGTCAATAAGGTGACGCCGAAACTGTTTGCCCAGTGGCCCACGCCCGAGGCCATGGCGGGGGCGAGCGTGGCCGATGTGGCCGATACCATCAAGTCGCTTGGCTTTTATAAGAGTAAGGCCAAGCACGCCGTGGAGGCCGCGCAGATGATTGTCGCCGATTATGGTGGCGAGGTGCCGGCCGACATGAAGGAGCTCGTCAAACTGCCGGGTGTGGGTCGCAAGACGGCGAACATCGTGCTCAACGTGGGGTTTGGCATTGTCGAGGGCATCGCGGTCGATACGCACGTCAACCGCATCGCGCACCGCCTGATGCTGAGTCCCAAGACGCATGCCAAGGAGCCGCTCAAGACCGAGCAGGATCTGCTCAAGATTTTGCCGCACGAGTATTGGGAGTCGGTCAACCATCAGTGGATCACCTTCGGTCGCGAGATCTGCGACGCCCGCAAACCCAAGTGTGACGAGTGTCCGCTGGCAGATTTGTGCCCCAGCGTGCGTGTAGCGGGGTAGGGCGGAACACATCTTCGTCTGGCGTTTTTTGCGGGGCTGGGTCTGCCCTTGAGCCGGAGTCCTCTCCATGCGCTACCATGACAGACAATGTATTTGACGTACGACCCGCCGAGCTTGCCCCGGCGGGCTTTTGGCGTTGCAATGCCGGAGGAACAGCATGCTCATTCACCGTATAGCCGCGCAGCTCTACACTGCCGAGGCGCTGCAGACCGTCGAGGCCGGACTCGATGCCGGCGAGGACGTGACGCTGGCTGTGTCGCAGTCGGGCCGCACACTTATGGCGGCCGCCCAGTTTGCGCGCCGCCCGCGTCCCACGGTCTACATTGTGAGTGGCGAGGATGCGGCCGATCGCGCCGCGCGCAGCCTTGCCGCCTACGTGGGCCTAGCGCACGTGTGCCGTTTTCCCGAGCGCAAGGACTATCCGTGGCGCGAGCAGGCGCCCGACGATGCCGTGGTGGCGCAGCGCTGCGAGGCACTGGGACGCATCGTGCGCGGAGACAATTGCGTCATGGTCGCCTCGGCTCGCGCGCTGCTGCGTTGTGTGCCGCCGGTCGAGAGCCACTATTGGGAGTCCACGACCTTTGCGGTGGGCGAGGAGACTCCTTTTGATGAGGTGCCGCAGCGCCTGGTGGGCATGGGCTACACCAATGCCGGCGCCGCCGATGCGCCCGGTCTGTTTCACGTGCACGGCGACACCGTAGAGGTGTTCCCCGCGCAGGAAAAGGCGCCCGTGCGCATCGAGTTCTTCGGCGACGAGATCGACCGCATCCGCCGCATGGTGAGCTCCACGGGCCAAACCATCGGCAACGAGGACAGTATCGAGATCTTCCCGTGCCGCGAGTTGGCGCTTACCGACGAGGCCGTCCACAACATGCATGTGGCGCTCTATCGCGCCAGCCAGGACGACAGCAAACTGGCAGCGCTGCTCGAGATGGTGGATGCGCGTATCGTCACGCCCGAGCTCGACCGCTTTTTGCCGGTGATGTACGGCCAGACCGTAAGCCCGTTGGCGCACGTGAGCGGCAAGGCACTCGTGGTTCTGTCCGAGCCGCGCTCGCTGTTCGACGATTGCCTGCGCGCCTACGAGGATATCGAGGCGCGTGCCGGCGAGGCGGGGATTGACCGACTGGATGGCCTGTATGTACGCGCCCAGCAGCTCGATTTTGGTGCTCAGCAGCGCCTGAACTATGTGAGCCTCATTCGTGCCGGCGGCGCGGTGACGGCAGAGCTCAAGATTGAGCAGCCGGCCATCGCGGGCTCGGACAACCGTTTTATGACGCGCATTCAGGAAGTCGTGGGAAAGCGCTATGCCTGCGTGTTTGCCATCCCCGACCGCGGTGCGCGCGAGTCGATGGAGCTCACCTTTGGCGACGAGGGCATTACCTTTGAGGAATCGCTGACCGCGGCGCCCGAAAATGCCGGTGCTATCGGCGACCGCGTGCGCGTGGCAGCGGCGGATTCCGCCGACCGTGCCGCACGCCAGGAGGCCCATGCTTCCATTCGCGAGCGTAAGGCCGACGCGCTCAACGCCCGCTCGCTCGAGGCGGGCGCCGCGCAGGCTGCCGCCGGCGCTGCCGTGCCCACCATCTCGCGCGGGCGCGTGACCTTTGTGGACGCTGCCCTGCCGCAGGGCGTGGTGGTGCCCGACGCCAATTTGGCCGTGTTCTCGATTGCCGACCTCAATGCCCGCATGGACGCCAACCGCGCGCGCAGCCGCCGCAAGGTGGACATTACGCAGATCACGTTCCCGTTTAAGCCGGGCGACTACGTGGTGCACGCCACCCACGGCATCGCGCTCTTTAGCGAGATCGCGCGCCAGGAAGTGGGCGGCAAGGAGCGCGACTACTTTTTGCTGGAATATGCCGACGGCGACAAGCTCTACGTGCCGCTCGAGCAGGTCGACCGCATCACGCGCTATGTTGGCCCCGACGGCGATAAGCCGCGTCTGACCAGGCTCAACACCGCCGACTGGACACGCGCCACCAACAAGGCGCGCAAGAACGCCAAAAAGCTGGCGTTTGACCTGGTCGACCTGTATACGCGCCGCTCGTCGATTACCGGTATCGCCTGCCCGCCCGACACGCCCGAGCAGATTGAGATGGAGGAGAGCTTCCCTTACGACGAGACGCGCGACCAGCTGGAGGCTATCGCCGACATCAAGGCCGACATGGAGGCGCCCAAGCCCATGGACCGCCTGCTGTGCGGCGACGTGGGTTTCGGCAAGACCGAGGTTGCCCTGCGCGCGGCGTTTAAGTGCGTGGACTCCGGCCGCCAAGTCATGGTGCTCTGCCCCACGACCATTCTGGCCCAGCAGCACTACGAGACGTTCTTTGAGCGCTTTGCCCCGTTTGGCCTCGAGGTCGAGGTGCTCAGCCGCTTCCGCACGCCGGCGCAGCAGAAGCGCGCGCTCAAGGCGTTTGCCGAGGGCACGATCGACGTGCTCATCGGCACGCACCGCTTGCTTTCTGCCGATGTGAACCCCAAGAACCTGGGCCTGGTGATCATCGACGAGGAGCAGCGCTTTGGTGTGCAGCACAAGGAGCAGCTCAAGAACCTGCGCGAGCAAATCGACGTGCTCACGCTTTCGGCAACGCCTATTCCGCGAACCATGCAGATGGCCACGAGCGGCGTGCGCGACATGAGCCTGATCACCACACCGCCGACCGGGCGTCGTCCCGTGATCGTGCACGTGGGGGAGTACGACCCCGACGTGGTGAGTGCGGCGATTCGCCTGGAGGTGGGCCGCGGCGGTCAGGTGTATTACGTGTCCAACCGCGTCAAGACCATCGATGATGCCGTGGCGCGCGTGCACGAGGCCGCGCCCGAGGCGCGCGTGGGCGTGGCGCACGGCAAGATGAGCCCGCGCGAGGTCGAGGACGTGATGATCGAGTTCGCGACCAAGAAGATCGACGTGCTCATCGCCACGACCATCGTGGAGAGCGGCATCGACAACGCAACGGCCAACACGCTGATCATCGAGGACTCGCAGCGCTTGGGCCTGGCACAGCTCTACCAGCTCAAGGGCCGTGTTGGCCGCTCGGCCACGCAGGCATACGCGTACTTTATGTTCCCGGGTGAGCTGCCGCTCACCGAGGAGGCCACGGCGCGTCTGACCGCGCTTTCCGAGTTCCAGGACCTGGGCAGCGGCATGCGCATCGCCATGCGCGATCTGGAGATCCGCGGTGCCGGTTCGCTCATGGGTGCCGAGCAGCACGGCAACCTGTCGAGCGTGGGCTTTGACCTGTTTACGCAGATGCTGGGACAGGCCGTGGCCGAGGCGCGCGGCGATGACGATGCCGGCGTGGAGGCGGCGAGCGTGGGCATCAACCTGCCGGCAGACTACTTCTTGTCCGAGGAGTACATGCCGGCGGTGGACCAGCGCGTGCTCGTGTACCGCAAGCTCGCGGCGGCTGAGGACTTGGAGAGTATCGACGAGGTGCAGGAGGAGACCGAGGCCGCGCATGGCGAGCTGCCGTTGGCGGGACTCAACCTGTTCAACCGCGCGCGTATCCGCATCCGCGGCGAGCGCTTGGGGCTCGAGAGTGTCACGCTCAGCGGCGGACGCATCACGTTTTTGGGCGTCGAGGTGCCCAAGAAAGTGGCCTTTGAACTTAAGACCCGCTATGGCGCGGTGAACTTCCCCAAGAGCCGCAAGCTGTCGGTGCCCTACAAGGCGGGCGCCGGCGCGGGCAGCGGCCTGGGCCGCGGCCTCGACGCCAACGACGGCACCGGCCCGGTGGCGGCGGCGCTCATGCTGCTGCAACAGCTGGGCGCTAGCGACGACGACTAGCGGGTCGACGCTGCAAACGCTCCATTTGGGCAATCTGACCCTCACTCGTCGGTCGCGTACGCAAGTACGCTTCCCTCCTCCTTCGGGCCACCTTGCCACAAATGGAACGTTTTCGCTCACTTATGCTCAACCTGTAAGGGTATTTATGGGACAAAGCTATCTTTGCCCCACCATGTTGCGGGTCGACCCTTCGCCCGACCGAAAGGAAAGCATGTTCGGATACATCTATAAGAAAGATGTCGCCATTATCGCGGTTGTCCTGTGCCTTTGCCTGGGCGTGGGCAGTTTCTTCGATTATCAGATCTCGAGCGCGCTGTTCAACGTCGGCAGCATGTACGGTCGCTTTATCGAGGCCGCCGGCGAGCTGCCGTTCGAGCTGACGGCGAGCATCGCGGGCGTTATGCTCGTGCGCGCGGTGCGTCCCGACTCCAGGGGGAGCAAATGGCTCGCCGTGCTCGGCATCCTCGTCAACATTGGCCTGGCCGGCTACGAGATCGTTTCGTCCCTGCGGGTTGGCGGCAAACTCATCGCGGTTCAGTTGGTGCTGACGTTTGTGCTGGTCATCGCCGCTAACCTTGTCGTCTATCGCCTCACGCGCACGACCGAGCCCGACGAGCTCACGCGCTGGGCGTTGATGGTGCTTGTCGTGTGGGTCGCTCAGGCCATCATCCTCAACGTCATTGTTAAGCCGTTGTGGTCGCGCCCGCGCATGCGCGTGATCGAGGTCACGCCGGGGCTCAATTTTCAGCCGTGGTGGGTGATCGGCAATCCCGACAAGTGGACCTATATCGCCGCCGGCGTGATCAAGGACGGGTTCAAGTCGTTTGCGAGCGGACACACGGCGCATGCGGCGATCGGCCTTATGCTCGCCGGGCTTCCCGCAGCGGCCTTTAAGGAAAAGCCGTCGCGCCGCCGCGTGATCTTTTGGGCGGCGGCTGTGGTCGCGGCGCTCGTCGCCTTTGGTCGCATCGTGATTGGAGCACACTTTTTGAGCGACGTGAGCTGCGGTTTTGCCCTGGTACTGGCACTTGAGTGTCTTGCCGCGCGCATTGCCTATCCCAACGGCGTACAATAGCCCCGTTTGAATCATCTGGCCGATACCCGGTAAGAGAGGATTGCCATGCTCGCGTTTAACAACGACTATTCCCACGGCGCACATCCGGCAGTGCTGCAGGCGCTCGTCGATACCAACATGGAGCCGCAGCCCGGCTACGGTACCGATGTACACACCAAGCGTGCCAAGCAGCTTATCCGCGAGGCCTGCCAGGCCCCCGATGCCGACGTGTTTTTTCTGGTGGGCGGCACGCAGGCCAACGCGACGGTAATCGACATGCTGCTCGCTCCGTACGAGGGCGTCGTTGCTGCTGAGACTGGCCACGTCGCCTGCCACGAGGCGGGCGCCATCGAGTTTGGCGGCCACAAGGTGCTCACCATCCCCGGCTACGAGGGCAAGATGCACGCCGAGGACCTCGAGAACTATATCCAGGTGTTCTACGAAAACGAGAGCTACGAGCACACGGTGTTTCCGGGTGCCGTGTACGTGAGTCTATCGACCGAGTACGGCACGCTGTACTCTAAGGCCGAGCTCGCGGCGATTCACGCGGTGTGCCAGACGCGCCAGATTCCGCTGTTTGTGGATGGCGCCCGCCTGGCCTATGCGCTGGCGGCCGATGAGTGCGACATTACCCTGCCCGAGCTGGCGCAGCTGTGCGACGTGTTCTACATCGGCGGCACCAAGTGCGGCGCGCTTTGCGGCGAGGCCGTGGTGTTTTGCGGCATGCACGCCCCGGCGCATCCCATTCCGCGTATTAAGCAGCATGGCGCGTTGCTGGCCAAGGGCCGCCTGACGGGTGTGCAGTTTGAGGCACTCTTTACCGACGGCCTGTATTTTGAGATTGGTCGCCAGGCGATTGAGACCGCTCAGGCGCTGCGTCGCGTGCTGCACGAGCGCGGCTACCAGTTCTTCTTGGAGACGCCCACAAACCAGCAGTTTGTGATTCTGCCCAACGAGGACATGGCCCGCATTCGCGAGCATGCCTCGATTGAGTACTGGGAAAAGTACGACGATACCCACACGGTGGTGCGTTTTTGCACCAGCTGGGCCACGACGCAGGAGGATATCGACGCGTTGGCGGCTGTCCTGTAGCCTGATGTAATGACAAGGGGCCGCCCTGCGCCTGAGCTTGGCGCAGGGCGGCCTTTGCTTTTGGGGGAGAAGGGTTGTATGACCGAGATGTCCGAGCCGACGATTCGCCTGGCGACGCCCGATGATGCGCCGGCGTTGCTTGCCATCTATGAGCCGTATGTGCGCCAGACGGCGATTACCTGCGAATACGAGGTGCCGAGCGTTGAGGAGTTCGCCGGGCGTATTGAGCGTACGCTCAAGCGCTATCCGTATTTGGTGATGGAGTTGGACGGGCGTCCGGTAGGCTATGCCTATGTGAGTCCGCTTAACAGCCGCGAGGCGTACGACTGGTCGGTCGAGACGTCGATCTACCTGGCGCGCGATGTACGCCACGGCGGGCTGGGTCGCGAGCTGCACGATGCGCTCAAGCAATGCCTGATCGCGATGGGCATCACCAACATGTGCGCGCTCATTGCCGTGCCGCACGATAAGGACGACGAGTACCTGACGCACAACAGCCAGGATTTCCATGCCCATATGGGATATCGCCTGGTGGGCGCCTTCGACCGCTGCGCCCAAAAGTTCGGCCGCTGGTACGACATGTGCTGGATGGAGTTGGTCCTAGCCGAGCGCACACCCAACCAACCCAAACCAACCTGGTTCCCCGACCTCCTCGCCTAAAACCACCACAAAGGTGCCTGTCCCCTTTGTGGTGGTTTTGGTGTTGGTTAGCCGATGGGCTCGGTGTATTTGGCGCGGTCGGTGCGTTGGATGCGCTTGGAGACGTGGAGCGGGCGACCGTCGGTGTCGTAGACGTAGTCGGTGATTAGGATTAACGCCTGCCCGCGCTCAACGTTGAGCAAAAACGCCTCGTTTTGCGAGGCATAGCACACCTCAAAGGTCTTGTGCCCCTGTGCCGGCGCGCGATGGAATTCCTGGCGCAGCGTGGCGTAGAGCGAACCGTTGATATCGCGATCGATGAGTGCCTCAAAGCTCGGTGGTAGATAGGTGGTCTCCAGGCACAGCGGCGCATCGTCCAGATAACGCAGACGGACAAGTTTGACGAGCTTGCTGCCCACGGCGGCATCAAAGAACTTAGCTATGCTGCCGCCCGCCTTGGTAAAGCCCGAGTCCACGGTGCGCGTGGTGGGCTTCATGCCCTGGCCTTCGACCTGCTTGGTATAGCTCGAAAACACCAGGTTGTTCTCGTGGAGCGCGGGCGTGTCGGCCACAAAGGCACCACGTCCGCGCTCGGTGCGAACCAGGCCCTCATCAACGAGCACCTTAAGGGCATGGCGCACGGTGCTGCGCGACAGCCCCGATTCGTCCATGAGTTCCATCTCGGACGGCAGCTTGTCTTCACGCGCGTAGACGCCGGCGGCGATGCGGTCACGCAGCATGCCCGCCAAGCGCTCGTATTGGCTCAGTTTCTTTTTAGATGAAGCGTTCATGCGATCAGCCTATATCTAACTTGTATGCTTATCTAAGCAAGCATGTATTCAATACAACAATAAAATCGCTGGTATCGAGCTACCGAAAACCTTACCAGTAAAATTTCTAAGATAAATATAGCATACAACTAGTCGACATAACCAAAACATGTATGTAACTTGTATGCCATCGAGAGCATCAAACGAGAAGAAAGGCTGATGCACGATGACTACTCAGGAACAGGTTAAGGATGTCGTCTCCCAGGTTCTGGCTGACAAGGCAGACAAGGGCGGCATCAAGCGCGTCGTGTGGATTGGCGCCGGCGGATCCAACGGCGGCAACTATCCTGCTCAGTACTTTATGGAGCACGAGGCCACGCAGGTCGTGAGCTCCAGCTACACCAGCAACGAGTTCGTGCACGCTACCCCGGCCTACGTCAACGAGAACACCCTGGCCGTCGTCGTGTCCATGCGCGGCACCAAGGAGACCATCGTCGCCGCCCAGGTCGCCAAGGACCACGGCGCCAGCACCATCGCCATCTATGTTGACGAGTCCGGCCTCACCGAGGTCTGCGACTACAAGATCCAGTACGACAGCTTGGCCGTCGACGAGTCCTGCATGGGTCGCACCAACTCTGCCGTCGTGACCATGATCGCCATGGAGCTTACGCAGCAGACCGAGGGCTATGCCGAGTACGAGACCGCTATGGCCGCCTTCGACTTGGTCGACCCCATCTATCGCAAGGCCGTCGAGTACACCCGTCCGCTCGCTGCCAAGTGGGCCGAGCAGAACGCCGACAAGCCCTGCATCAACGTGATGGCTCAGGGTCCGCTCTTTGGTGCCGCCTACGTCTTTAGCATCTGCAACGTGCAGGAGATGCTGCAGATTGACTCCTGCACCATCAACACCTGCGACTTCTTCCATGGTCCCTTCGAGATTCTGGACAAGCGCACCTCGCTGTTCCAGCTCATCAGCGTCGGCCGTAGCCGCTGCAACGACGAGCGCGGCATCCGCTTCGTCAACCAGTACGGTGGCGAGCGCGTCTATCAGCTCGACGCCAAGGAGCTCGGTCTCAACGACATCAAGGACAGCGTGAGCGAGTACTTCAACCACCTGATCTTTGCCCCGATCCTCAACAACGTGTATATGCGCGCGCTCTCTGCCGTCACCCACAAGGACTACATGACGCGCCGCTACATGTGGAAGCTTGACTACTAGGGGATAGAGCGGCCTAACAGCTCGATGTCCTCATAAGTTGCGGTGGAATAGTTCCTGTTTGGGGGCTTGAAGTCTCTATTTAGGAACTATTTCACCGCAACCGCCAAATGATCCGCTGGGGACGGAGGAAAACGGATCACTGACTCAGACCAGCCCCTCAGTGATCCGTTTTCCTCCGTCCCCAGCGGATCATTTTTCCGTTCGGCGATTTGTGTCTTGAAAAATGTATATAACGACTATAACGTAGTGTGAAACATATTGGAAACAATACCGAGGAGGCTGCGTTGAAGAAAAGCAATCTGGGCTATGTGCTGGTGCTGATCGCCGCGCTTATGTGGGGCAGCATCGGAATCTTTGTAAACGGCATTGCGGCCATGGGCGTTTCGTCCCAGAGCATGGCTGCCTTTCGCTTGTTGGTCGGAGCGCTTGTCTTGGCGCCGGTCCTGATGTTTATGGGCTGCCGTCCGGGTGAGGGGTCTACCGTGGCTCAGGGTCCCCTGGCGCTATTCAAGGCAAGCCCCAAAGAGCTCGTCCCCTGCGCACTTGTCGGTATCGTCGGCTTGGCCGTCGCCAACACCTGCTATTACGAGTGCATGGGCGAGGTGGGCATGTCCACGGCCTCGGTGCTGCTCTACACCTCGCCGGTGTTTGGCGTCATGCTCGGCCGCGTGCTTTATCGCGAGGACGTGACCCCCAACAAGCTCGTTGCCATTGTCTTTAACATCGTTGGCTGCGTGCTTGCGGTGACCAATGGCGACCTTTCCGGTTTTCATTTTTCGGTTTGGGGCGTCACGTCGGGCGTGATTGCAGGCTTTTGCGGTGCGTCGCTTGCGGTGTTTAGCCGGATAGCAACCAAGACGGTCCACCCGCTGGCTGTCACGTTTTGGGGCTTTGTTTTTGGCGGTGCGGTTATGACAGCTATCGCGGCTCCGTGGCCGGATGTCGCCGCGGCAATGTCGCCACAGCTGCTGCTGTTGTTCCTTGGCTTTGGACTCATCCCCACAGCCGTGGCCTACATCTTATATATGCAGGGTCTGTCCATGGGGCTCGAGACATCGAAAGTTCCCGTCGTAATGTCTTTCGAGACGGTCGTCACCGTACTGGTGGGCATTGGTGTCTATGCCGAGCCCGCCGGCGCGATCAAGGTCCTGGGCATCGTGCTGGTGCTCGCGTCCATCCTGATCATGAACACCGATTTCTCCAAGCTGCGCAACAGTGCCTTTGTCGGCCATATCGTTGAGAGCATGGCCTTTAAGCCCAACGCGTGGTGGACGGAGAAATCGCAGGACATGGATCTGTTCCGCGAGCGCACCGGCATCGCGCTGGAGCCCACCGTGCAGGAAAGCCCCTGGTACTTTGTGCGATAGGGGATTGGCGAGGCGTCTGATCTGGGGTTATCCAGTCAGCGTCGGCCAACCCAGCCCCAACGTTTCAAGTACGTTAAACCCGTCAACGGTCGATTTTCATCCGCGAACGGTCTTTATACTAATTAGCAATATCCGCAACGTATAAGACGTTATAATGACCATAACGAAAAGGAGGAGGCAAGATGAATCAGATCATTCTCGCATCTCATGGCGGCCTGGCCGCAGGCGCCAAAGACACGCTCGAGATGGTTCTCGGCGACGTGTCGAACGTCCACGTCGTGTCGCTTGCTCGTGACGACAAGGAGCCCATCACCAACAAGGTGGACGCCATGATCGCCACGTTCAACGCGGACGACACCGTCTATGTGCTGACCGATATGCTCGGCAGCTCGGTCAACAACAACATGGTCGAGCTTTCCAAGAACGGCACGAAGTTCACGGTTGTCAGCGGTTTCAATATTCCGCTGGCGCTGACGCTCGCTATGAGCCCCGCCCCCATCAAGGGTGCCGAGCTCGCGGCCCTCATCAACGAGGCCCGCACCGGTCTGACCAACCCCAATGCACCGGTCGAGGCTGCCGCGGCTCCCGCCAAGAAGGCCAAGGCGCCCCGTCACAGCTCCGGTCCCGCCAAGATCGTCCTCGCACGTCTTGACTACCGTCTGCTGCACGGCCAGGTCGTCTTTACCTGGACCACCAAGGTTCAGGCCGAGCGCATCATCGTCGTCGACAACGCTGCCGCCAACGATGACATCAAGAAGGGCGCTCTTAAGCTGGCCAAGCCCCAGGGCGTGCGCCTGAACGTCTTCACCGTCGAGCGTGCCCTCGCCAAGATGGACAAGCTCAACACCCTCGGCGAGCGCGTCATGTTCGTCTTTGGCAACACGGCCGAGATGCTGCAGTTCTGCCAGGGCTACAAGCTCGACGCCATCAACCTGGGCGCCACCGCCAACCACGACGGTGCCGATCAGATTGGCGGCAAGGACAGCTCCGTCTTCTTCGACGCCACCCAGAAGGCCGACGTCAACCAGCTGCTCGACATGGGCATCAAGCTCTACGTCCAGCAGACCCCTACGTATCAGAGCGTCGACATCGACGCCAAGCTGTAATCAACCAGGCTTTTGCCTGACTGAAAGGAGAAGGGTATGAATACGTTCATCAGTGCGGTGCTCGTCGGCCTCGTCGGCGTGTTCTGCATGTGGGACTCCCGCCTGCTCGGTCGTCTTAACTTCGAGCAGCCCCTCGTTGGCGCTACGCTCGTCGGTCTGCTGCTGGGCGATGTGCCCACTGGCCTTGCCGTCGGTGCCGCCGTCGAGCTCGTGTCCATGGGCCTGGTGCAGGTCGGCGCCGCCGTTCCGCCCGATATGGTCCTGGGCGGCATCGTGGCCGCTGCCTTTGCGTGCCTGACCGACGCTTCCGCCGAGACCGCCATGACGATCGCCATCCCGGTCGCCGTCCTGGGTCAGCTCCTCGGCATCGTGTTCCGTTCCATCATCGCCGTCCTCACCCATGTGGCAGATAACGCGATCGATAACGGAAAGTTCAAGACCGCCTACCGTATGCACATCTGCGCCGGCTCCGGTTTGTACGCCATCATGTACTTCCTGCCGATCTTCCTCGCCGTCTTTGTTGGCACCGACCTGGTTCAGGCCATCGTCAACATGGTTCCCGAGTGGCTGTCCACTGGTCTTAACGTTTCGACCAAGATCATGACCGCCTACGGTTTGGCCCTGCTGCTCACCATGATGATCAAGAAGGGTATGACTCCGTTCCTGTTCATCGGTTTCCTGCTCGCCGCTTACCTCAACCTGTCCGTCATCGCGGTCGCTCTGATCGGTGTGTGCCTGGCTGTCGTCTTCATGGGCTTCAAGTTCAACGGTTCCCATGCAGCCGCCGGTGTCGATTCCGACTACGATCCGCTCGAAGACGACGAAGACTAAGGAGGAACACACTATGGCAACCGCAACCAAGGACGTGTCCCTGAACAAGAAGGTCAGCCAGTTCTTCTGGCGCTCCTGGGCCATCCAGGCCTCTTGGAACTACGAGCGTCAGATGAACATGGGCTTCCTCTACGGTATGGTTCCCACGCTCGATCGCCTCTATCCGGACGAGTCCGACCCCAAGCAGCTTGCTGCTAAGAAAGAGGCTTACCACCGTCACATGGCGTTCTACAACTGCACCCCGCAGACGAGCGCTTTCATCCTGGGCCTCGCCGCCTCCATGGAGGAGGAGTACGCCAAGGATCCCGAGAACTTCAACCCCGATTCGATTAACGCGGTCAAGACCTCCCTTATGGGCCCGCTTTCCGGCATCGGTGACTCCTTCTTCCAGGGCACCATCCGCGTTATCGCCTTTGGCTTGGGCGTTCAGCTGGCTCAGCAGGGCTCCATCATGGGCCCGATCCTGGCCCTTCTCATCTCCATCGTCCCCTCCGTGCTGATTACTTGGTTCGCAGCCAAGATGGGCTATCAGGGCGGCCACGAGTACCTGAGCAAGCTTCAGGGCGGCGACCTCATGGAGAAGCTCATGTATGTCTGCGGCATCGTGGGTCTTATGTCCGTGGGCGGCATGATCGCCACGCTGATCGGCGCCACCACCCCGCTGCAGTTCGCTGAGGGCACCGTCGTTATCCAGGACATCCTGGACAGCATGATGCCCCAGATGATCTCCCTTGGCCTCACCGGCCTTATGTACTGGCTCATCAAGAAGAACGTCAACACCGGTTGGCTTCTCGTGATCGCCATTGTGGGCGGCATCGCCCTCTCCGCGGTCGGCATCCTGGCTTAGTCGCGACTAAGCGCCTAACCGCTTTCCCCCGGGGGCCTGCCTGGCATCCCATACCCCAGGCAGGCTTCCATCCCCAAAATGCGACAATGGGACAGTCCCTTTGTCGCATCCTCAACGGGCCGGCGACTCGGTCCAAACCACGGTAACCCTGCGAGCGCCCGGCAATGTGGCGCCGCAAAAATTGAAAGGAATGTGTCAGATGTACGAGATCGACCTTAACCTCCCTAAGCAGATCGTCGCTGACGTCCTGTCCAACCACGAGATCCACAGCGTCGCCTTCGTCGGCTGCGGTGCCTCCATGTCCGACCTTTACCCCGCCAAGTACTTCCTGGCCAACAACACGGACAAGCTGAACGTTCAGATCTTCACCGCTAACGAGTTCAACTACGACACGCCTTCCTGGGCCAACGAGCACACCTTCGTGATCACCTGCTCCCTCGGTGGCTCCACGCCCGAGACCGTCGAGGCCAACAAGACCGCCAAGAAGCACAACTGCCCGGTCGTCTCCCTCACCAACAAGGCTGGCTCCGCTCTGACCGTCGACGCTGACTACGTCATCGTTCACGGCTTCCATGCCAACTTCGCTGCCAAGTGCGAGAAGCCCGGCTACGCCATCGCTCTTGCTGTCGAGATCCTTCAGCAGACCGAGGGTTATGACCACTACGAGGACATGATCACCGGCCTCACCAACGTCTTCGAGCTCTGCGAGAACGCCGCTCAGTCCTGCAAGAAGCTCGCCAAGAAGTTCGCCGAGGACTTCAAGGACGACAAGATGATCTACTTCATGGCTTCCGGTGCCTCCGAGAAGATGGCTTATTCTCACGCCGCCTTCCTGTTCACCGAGATGCAGTGGATCGACGCCGCCGCCTACAACACCGGCGAGTACTTCCACGGCCCGTTCGAGGTTTCCACCGAGGGTAAGCCCTACGTCTTCTTCATGTCCGATGGCGCCACCCGTCCGATGGACGCTCGCGCCCTCACCTTCCTTAAGCGCATGGGCGCCAAGGTCGCTCTGATCGACTCCAAGGACTACGGCCTGGCTGACGCTGTGCCCGCGAGCGTCGTCACCTACTTCAACCCGCTGCTGCACCTCGCCGTTATGCGCGAGTACGGCAACCAGATCGCCGAGGCCCGTCAGCACCCGCTGACCATGCGTCGCTACATGTGGAAGCTTTCCTACTAATCACAAGTAAGTAGACCTTACCGGTTGATTGAGAGGGGATGGGGTTTGCGCCCCGTCCCCTTTTTTGCTTTGGGGAGGGCGTGTCCGTCGTGCCATAAAACCCCAGATAAAACCTACCAAAATAAACCTGTCCCTTTTTGGCAGGTGGGAGGAGATGCGTATGATCAAGGCAGTGCTGTTTGATATGGACGGCGTGCTGGTCGATACCGAGTGGTTCTACAACCGTCGTCGCGTGGCGTTTATGGAAGAGAAAGGGTTCCACTTTGACGAGATCCCCGATCTTTCAGGGTCTAACGAGCCTGCCATTTGGGAGGCGCTGGTGCCCGACGATGTTGAGCTGCGCGAGCGCCTGCGCGTGGAGTACAAGCAGGTCTACAGCCCGGTCCACCCCGTTCCGTATGCCGAGCTGCTCAACGAGCAGACGGAGCCGGTGATGCGCAAGCTGCACGAGCGTGGCGTGAAGTGTGCCATCGCGAGCTCGTCCTATCGCGAGCTGATCGACGAGCTGGTGGAGATTGCCGGTATCGCCGACGTGCTGGACTACACCATCAGCGGCCACGAGTGCAGTGCGTTTAAGCCCGATCCCGAGATCTACCTGCGCGCCATGGAGGCGCTGGGGGTGGAGCCTGCCGAGTGCCTGGTTATCGAGGACTCGCCTTTGGGTATCGAGGCCGGCAAACGCTCCGGCGCCCGCGTCCTGGCGCTGCGTCCGCACGAGGGTGTCAATCTGGATCAGTCCGCCGCCGACGTTGTCATCGACAACCTGACCGACATTTTGGCCGCTTTGTAGTGTCAATCCGCCGCGAGAAGCACGGGTTCACGCGTCTTTTGCTGCGGATTGGCTTAATTTGTCATCTATTTGGATCCGTTTGGCTTCGATTCGGACTAAGTGAGTAGACTTTTTGGCGCTGGCCGAGCACAATGCATATCTTCCTTTGTAAAACCGCAGGTCACAGAGTTGGCGGTTTTGGGTGTGCTCGGCAGATCGTAATAAGTCTACTCACTTGTAATTTGGGCCTTTGGTCGTGGGGGTTGCTGGTCCCGCTTTGGTTGTCGAGGGAGGGTGAATTGAAGCGCCCCCGCACGCTCCATGCTACAATCGCGAGCATGCCCCACAACTACATCTGCCTTCGAAAGGAGCCTACGTGGCGAACGCCATCGATCAGCTCATGGACCGCGTGCTCGTGCTCGGCCGCCTTACCATCGTCCGCCGCGCCATTACCGCTGTGGCAGTCACCATATCCGCCATTCTTCAAACGTTTCTGATCCAGGCGTTCATTCAGCCCGCCGACCTGCTCCCGAGCGGTCTCACCGGCGTCGCGGTCCTGCTCGATCGCGTTACCTCGCTGGGCGGCGTTCACATCGACATCTCGCTCGGTATGCTCGCGCTCAACATCCCCGTGGCGCTCCTATGCTGGAGCGGCATTAGCAAGCGCTTCGTCATCTTCTCGATGATGCAGGTCGTGCTCTCATCGCTGTTTCTCAACGTCTTTCACTTCGCTCCGTTTTTGGGCGACAAGATCATGCTCATCATTTTTGGCGGCGTGGTCTCGGGTCTGGGCGCTGCCATCGCGCTTAAGTCCGGCGCATCCACCGGCGGCACCGACTTTATCGCGCTGTGGGTCTCCAACCACACGGGCAAGACTATCTGGGGCGTCATCTTTGGTTTCAACTGCTTTATCTTGGCGATCTTTGGTTTTATGTTTGGCTGGGACAAGGCGGCGTACTCCATCGTGTTCCAGTTTATTTCGACCAAGACCATCGACAGCTTCTATCGTCGCTACGACCGCGTGACGCTGCAGATCACGACGCGCAAGGCGGACGAGGTCATGACCGCCTATGTTGACCATTTTCAGCATGGCATTAGCTGCGCCGAGGTCATTGGCGGATACAGCCGCGAGAAGATGTACCTGCTGCACGCCGTTGTATCGACCTACGAGAGCCAGGACATTATCAAGCTGGTGTGCGACATTGATCCCGCCGCCGTGATCAACGTGTTCCACACGCTCAACTTTGTGGGCGGCTGGTGGGGAGGTCATGTCGACGAACCCATGCCCACGGCCGTTCCCGATCCCGACAAGCCCGCACGCATGGCCAGCAGGCAGGCGCGCCTCAGCGAGCAGGACAGCCTGCAGCAGGACGACGGGAAGTAGGGTTTTGGCATTTTGCCGGCCTGGCGCAACCCTTCCGTATGAGCCCCTCGAAAGCCCCGTTGCTTTTTAGAGGCTCTCGTTTGCCCAGATAAAACCTACCAAAATGAAGCTGTCGCTTTTTGGTAGGGAGGGTGTATCGTTTTATCAATATGAGGTAACATGAAACTAGACGTTATATACGTATTAGTTATTTCAATATTTCGATAAGAGCGATTAGATATGCCTGCGCCCAAAAATGCACCGCTTTACCAGCAGATTTACGACGAGATCAAGGATGCGATCGAGAAAGGTGTTTATGCACCCAAGGAGCGTATTCCGTCCGAGCTTGAGCTAGCCGAGCAGTACGACGTGAGCCGCATTACGGTGCGCCGCGCCGTCGAGGAGCTGTGCTCCGATGGCTACCTGGTTAAGCAGCAGGGCCGTGGCACCTTTGTCTCCACGCCGCACATCAACCGCCAGTTCCACGCTTCGACGCTGCAGACGTTTACCGCGCTGTGTGCCGATAATGGCATGAAGGCGGGCGCGCATGTGGTCGATCGCCAGATTGTGCCGGCACGTCAAAACGAGATGGAGTTCTTTGGCCTGCAGAAGGACGCGCTGCTGCTGCATATTAAGCGCGTGCGTACAGCCGATGGCGAGCCTATCTTTGAGGAGAACATCTTTGTGCCGTTTGACGCCTACCGCGAGCTGTTGACGGCCGATCTTGAGGACAAGTCGATTTTTGCCGAGGTCGAGCGTGTTGGCGGAACGCCGATTGTCTCGGTTGGCTACCGCACGGTCGAGGCCGTTCGTGCCAATACCGAGCAGGCGGCCGAGTTGGGTATTGCTCCGCACGATCCCCTGCTCAACCTGCGTGCCAGCTTTACCGGTCCCAATGGCGAGCCGGTCCTGATGGGTAAGCAGTACTACGTGGGATCGCGCTACGTTATGGTGATGTAGGGTTGGTCCCGCCGTTCTGACGAACGGCGGACCGGCCGACGCTGCAAGCCCGCCAGAGCGGCAATCTGCCTTTCAACTTCGGCGGCATGACCAGAAGGTCAATGCCGCCTTGTTTCAAGGCACCTTGCTCGCTCTGGCGGGCTTTCGCTGTCGTTGCCAAAACATCGGCGTTGTCGGGCCGGCACTTGGGGACGTTCCTTTTCTGCCGGCACCTTGGGACACTCCTTAGTCATTGGGGACGTTCTTAAACGACTAGTCATTCAAGAACGTCCCCAATGACTACCCAATGACTACCTGCAGAATGAGCGTGGCTGACAGCCGGGCGACGCCGGTCCGCGTGGCGGCGTATAATCGGCGGCAGATGATTCTGACGTTAGGAAACCATGACCGATAGCATGCAGCAGATGGCGCTCGACACGCTCGGCGCTTATTTTGGCTACACCTCGTTTCGCCCGGGGCAGGACCGCATGGTCGATGCGATCCTTGCCGGTCGCGATGCGCTCGGCGTTATGCCCACAGGCGCCGGCAAGTCCATTTGCTACCAGGTGCCTGCGCTTATGCTGCCCGGCATCACCTTTGTGGTGAGCCCGTTGCTGTCGCTTATGGAGGATCAGACGCGTGCGTTGCTCGCGGCGGGTGCACGACCCAGCTATCTCAACTCCAGCCTTACCCCGGCCCAGCAAAACACCGTGCTCAAGCGGGCGCGCGAGGGCCGCTACCAGCTTATGTACGTGGCGCCCGAGCGCCTGCTCGAGCCGCGCTTTTTGGCCTTTGCGCAGGAGGCTGCGGCAGGCGGCGGCATTGGCGTGCCACTCGTGGCCATTGACGAGGCCCACTGCGTGAGCCAGTGGGGTCAGGATTTCCGCCCCGCCTACCTGCAGATTCGCGAGTTCATCGATTCCCTGCCGCAGCGCCCCATCGTGGCGGCCTTTACCGCTACGGCGACCGAGCGCGTGCGTGCGGATATTCAGCAGATGCTCGGCCTGCAAAACCCCGCGACCGTGGTGACGGGTTTTGATCGCAAGAACCTCTACTTTGGCTGCGAGGAGATGGGCGACAAGGCCAAGGCCGCGTGGGTGCGCGACTATGTGATCGCGCATTCGGGCGAGAGCGGCATCGTGTATTGTTCGACCCGCAAGACGGTCGATGCGCTGGCGGGCGAGCTTGCCGAGACGCTGGGCCCCAGCGGCATTCGCGTTGGCCGCTACCATGCCGGCATGGGCAACGGCGTCCGCCGCCAAAGCCAGCGCGCCTTTATCGACGACGACATTCAGGTGATGGTTGCCACCAACGCCTTTGGCATGGGCATCGACAAGCCCAACGTGCGCTACGTGATTCACAACAACGTGCCCGAGAGCATCGAGGCCTACTACCAGGAGGCGGGCCGCGCCGGCCGCGATGGCGACCCGGCAAGCTGTCACTTGCTGTGGAACGGCAACGATTTTCGCATGCGCCGCTTCCTGATCGATCGCGGCGATGCGGCCGATGAGGCGCTCGACGACGAGCAACGCGCGTGGGCGCTCCAGAATCGATACCGCCTGCTCAGCCAGATGGAGGGCTACTGCAATACCACCGGCTGCCTGCGCGAATACATGCTGCGCTACTTTGGTGACGAGGCCGCGGCCGAGCATGCGGCAGCCGCGGGCGGCACGGCAGACGACGCCGAGGGCTGCGGCAACTGCAGTAACTGCCTCACGCAGTTCGAGGTCGAGGACGTCACCGATATGGCCCGCGCCGCTGTGCGTTATGTGGCCACGCGTCCCATGCGCTTTGGCAAGTCGCTCATCGCCGATGTGCTTCACGGCGGCAACACCGAGCGCATTCGCCAGATGCATCTGGACGAGGACCGCGGCTACGGTGAGCTGTCGAGCGAATCGGTCGGGCGCATTAAGGACATCATCGGCCAGCTGTGCGGCCGCGGCTACCTGGCCACCTCGCAGGGGCAGTACCCGGTCGTGGGGCTGGGTCCGCGTGCCAGCGAGGTCGAGGACGAGGCGTTCGCCTTTACCGTTAAGCGTCGCGCGTCCAAGCGCAAGGCCTCGGCCCGCGCCCGCCGCGCCGTCGATCTGTTGCGCGAGGAGGCCGAGATGGATCAGCGCCCGCGCGTTGGCGACGATGCCGAGCTGTTCGAGCGCCTGCGTGCCCTGCGCAAGGAGATCTCGACGGAGCTGGAGATGGCGCCGTACATGGTCTTTTCCGACAAGGCTCTGCGCGGCCTGTGCCGCCTGCGCCCGCAGACACGCGACGAGCTGATCCAAGTCAACGGCATTGGCGAGAAAAAGGCCGACGCCTTTGGCGAGCAGTTTATGGCGGCGATTGAAGAGTTTGAGTCCGAGCATGCGCGGGATGGAGCATAACGATGGTAGCCGATAGCAAGACCGAACGTTCCGAGCGCGCCGAAGTGTCCGCCGTGCCGCTGTACCAGCAGGTCATGGACGACCTAAAGGGCGAGATCGCGCGCGGCGTGTACGTGGCCGGCTCGCGCATTCCTTCCGAGATGGAGCTCGCGAAGTCCTACGGCGTGGGGCGCATCACCGTGCGCCGTGCCATCGAGGAGCTGTCGCGCGCGGGGTATCTCAACCGCCAGCAGGGGAGGGGTACCTTTGTGTGCGCTCCCAAGTTCAAGCGCAAGATTCGCCAGAAGGGTGACGTTCAGAGCTTTTCTGAGGGTTGCGCTGCCAACGACATGGTGCCGGGTGCGCGTCTGGTGTCGCGCACGGTGGTCGCGGCGACGCGCGAGGACGCGGCGTTCTTTGGCGTGGAGCCCGGCTGCGAGCTCATCGTGGTCGAGCGCGTGCGCACGGCAGATGGCGTGCCCGTTATGCTCGAGAACAACGCCTTTGTGCTGGCCGACCATCCCTACCTGCAGACGCTGGCCGATGAGGACCTCACCGATAACTCAATCTTTGCGCTCGTTGCCGAGCATTCGGGTCGCGCGCCGCTCAAGTCCGACCCCTGTACCGTGGAGATTGCGCTTGCCGATGCTCAGGCGGCCCCGCTGCTGGAGGTGCCGGTCGGCGAGCCGCTCTTCTATATGGAGGCTTACTTTACCGATGAGGACGAGCGGCCCTTACTGCTCGGACGCCAAAAGATCGTTGGCTCGCGCTACGTCTTCGACATCTAACGTCCACAGATAGAACAACATAGAACAAATTTGCCGAGATAACTTCACGGGCGTTGTTGCACGTGTTATAAATAGGACAACATAGAACGACAGCAGGTACGAGCTGCCGTCGCTCAAAGCCGCCCCACAAGGAGGAACATCAGGATGAACGCACATGATCTGGTTCAAGAAATCATCGAGCGCAAGGGCAAGATCGAGAATGTCTTTTGGATCGCTTGCGGCGGTTCGATGATCGACCTGATGCCGGCCAACGAGCTGCTCAAGCGCGAGGCCACCACGTTTACCTCGACGGTCTACACGGCACGCGAGTTTTGCCTGATGGTCCCCAAGAGCCTAGGGCCAAAGTCGCTCGTTATTGCCTGCAGCCACAGCGGCAACACGCAGGAGGTCGTCGACGGCTGCGAGATGGCGTTGGCTGCCGGCGCCGAGGTCGTCGCCCTCACCGACTGCGAGGGCTCCAAGATCGACAACGGCAAGTGGACCACCTGGGTCTATCCGTGGGGCGAAGGCGTGCCGCAGGCCGAGGTCCCGCAGGGCATCGGCGCCCTGATGGCTGCCGAGTTGCTCGACCAGCAGGAGGGTTACGAGGCGCTTGCCGACATGTATGCCGGTCTTAAGCAGATGGATGCCCTGTTGCCCGCTGCCCGCGAGAAGGTCAACGCCGAGCTGGGCGCCCGTTTTGCCGAGCTCTGCCAGCAGCACAAGTTCTTCTATATCCTGGGCTCTGGCCCCAACTTTAGCCAGACCTACGCCATGGCCATCTGCTCGCTCATGGAGATGCAGTGGCAGCACTGCTGCTATATCCACTCCGGCGAGTACTTCCACGGTCCGTTCGAAGCCACCGAGCCCGGCGTGTTCTACTTTGTGCAGCTTGGCGCCGGCGAGTGCCGCCCCATGGAGGAGCGCGCTCTTGCGTTCCTCAACACGCACACCGACACGATCATGGTGCTCGACGCGCTTGAGTACGGCGTGGGTGAGGTGCCTGCCAGCGTGCGTTCGTACCTGGAGCCGATCTTCTTCTACAACATGAGCTGCGAGCTGCGCGCCGCCCGCGGCAAGGTCTTCGACCACAGCCCCGAGGTTCGTCGCTACATGGGCATCGAACAGTACTAAGTAACGGGAAAAGCATTCACCTTCGATTCGCAAGTGAACAGCGTGCGTAAAAAGCGGGCCGCGCCGGGGATTTCCGGCGCGGCCCGCTTGGTATCGCGCTTAGATTCGCAAAGTTGCGGCAGCCAGCGGCCTACTTTGCGTCGTAGGCCTCGGCGTCCCACCAGTCGAGCTGGGCAATGTTGTCGCGGATGTGCTGGCAGCTCTTGTGGAAGCCCTCGAGCTCGTACTCGGACAGGTCGAGCGTGTAGACCTCCTCGACGCCCTCGGCGCCGATCACGCACGGCAGGGATGTGAAGATGCCCTCCTCGCCATACTGGCCGGTCATAAGCGTGGAGGCGGAAAGCACGGCGTGCTCGTTGTGAAGCACGGCGGCGCAGACGCGCGCGGCGGAGTTGGCGACGGCGTACTCGGTGCACTGCTTGCCCTGGTAGGTCACATAGCCGCCCTTGCGCGCGAGCTCCTCGACCTCCATGTGGTCAAAGGCGTACTTGTCGGGGTTTTCGGCCTGAAGCTCGTTGAGGCTCTTGCCGGCGATGGTCGCGGCCTTAAAGGCGGCAAGCTGGCTAAAGCCGTGCTCGCCGATCATGTAGGCGTCGATGGACTTGGGGCTCACGCCGACCTTCTTGGAGATCTCGGTGCGCAGGCGGGCGGAGTCCAGGCCGCAGCCCGAGCCGATGATCTTCTTGGGATCGTAGCCGGTCAGGTGCCACAGCTCGGTGCACACGACGTCGCAGGGGTTGGAGATGCTCACGAAGATGCCGTCAAAGCCGGCGTCGACGATGCGTTTGGCAAAGGTGCGGGCGGCGTCGGTGGTAAAGAACAGCTCGCCGTCGCGGTTGCCGGCGGCCAGCGCGACCTTGCCGGCGGCGTTGACGATGACGTCGCAGCAGGCCAGCTCCTCGTAGTGGTCGTAGCAGTTGACGATCTTGGTGTTATACGGGACAAACGAAAGGGAGTCGCGCAGGTCTTGGACCTCGGACGTCACCTTGGCCTCGTTGATATCACACAGGTACAGCTCGTCGGCAATGCCCTGCATAAGCAGGCTGTTGGCGACATGTGCTCCTACGTGGCCCTGGCCGACCACACCGATCTTACGCGTCTGGTACATATATGTATCCTTTCGGCCGAGTTTTTCGCGTCGAACCATTGTAGCGTCCTGCCGTCACTTTGCTAGGCTAAAGCGAAGTAGTTTTTTGGGACATGCCTTAATCTCTACTTTTGGAGCGATTTGGGCCGCTGACGGCATCGCTGGGCGATGTGCTCGCGCGGATGGGGCCGCTCGTTGTACCATAGCTGCAACTGACTCGTAAGGAGCATCCATGCCCATTCGCATCCCCGACGCCCTCCCTGCCGCCGCGCAGCTCGAGAGCGAGAACATCTTTGTCATGACCGAGTACCGCGCGCTGCACCAGGACATCCGCCCGCTGCGCGTGCTCATCCTCAACCTCATGCCCACCAAGATCGCCACCGAGACGCAAATCATGCGCAAGCTCTCCAACACGCCGCTGCAGGTGGAGGTGGACCTGCTGCGCACCAAGACGCACGAGGCCACGCACGTAAGCGCCGGCCACCTGGAGACGTTCTACCGCACGTTCGACGACATCCGCGACATCCACTACGACGGCCTGATCATCACGGGCGCGCCGGTGGAACAGATGCCGTTCGAAGAGGTCGACTACTGGCCCGAGCTCTGCCAGATCATGGATTGGTCCACCACGCATGTGCACTCTACGCTGCACATTTGTTGGGGCGCGCAGGCGGGCCTGTACCATCATTACGGTATCCAGAAGCACGATCTGCCGGCAAAGGCGAGTGGCGTGTTCGAGCATTATCTGGTGAAGCCGCAAAGCCCGCTGGTGCGCGGCTTTGACGACCGTTTCTATGCCGTGCATTCGCGCAACACCGATGTGCGCCGCGAGGACGTGGAGGCCGAGCCGCAGCTTGAGGTCGTGGCCGTGTCCGACGAGGTGGGCTTGTACATCGTCAAGTCGACCGACAGCCGCCGCTTCTTTGTCTTTGGCCATCCCGAGTACGACACCGACACGTTGCGCCTGGAGTACGAGCGCGACGTGAAGCGTGGGCTCAACCCCCAGGTGCCGGCGCATTACTTCCCAGGTGACGACCCCGCCGCCGAGCCGCGCAACGTCTGGCGCAGCCAGGCTCAGCTGCTCTACACCAACTGGCTCAACTACTACGTCTACCAGACCACGCCTTACGACCTGGCCCGCGCCGGCGAGGAGCACTAGGCTACGGCTGTTGCTGTGCCGGCGGCGTGACGAGCGTGGATATCCGGACGGACGAGCGTGGATTTTCGGACATTTACAAATCGAGCGTGGATAATCTCCCACTTTTGGCTTGAAACTAGGCTCAAAACGGGAGATTATCCACGCTCATTTTTTAGGCATGTAGATGCCGATGGCTCGGCTAAGCGACGGTGCGTGCAGAGGCAAAGTCGCATTTGGCGTAGTCTTGAATCTCGACGGGTTTTTCTTTCTGATAATCCGATGGACCAAGGCCTCAAAATGTGGAGACAGGGACCTCTCGACAACCGCCCTACCTGCAGATATAAGACATCAGCCTAAAACGTCCAAAACCGTCAAGCATTTGGTCAGCGCCTGGACGGTATTTGGTCAGACTTCGCATGAAACCGTCTGGTACGTTTGCGCCGTTCCAAGATTTGGGAGGCGACATGGGAAACATGACGGCGAATCAAAGGTTTGCAAGTCACATTAAAGCATGCGAACAGCAGATGAGCTGCGTGTACGCGCGCACGGCGGCGGAGGCAAAGCAGATTCAGCGGCGGGCGGAGGCGGGAAGTCTCGAAGCGGTCATGCCGGGGCTGTATGCGCGTCCGGAATACTGGTCCGAGCTCAAGTTTCGGCAGCGTTATCTGCATCGGGTGCGGGCGCTTGCGCAAAAGCACCCCGACTGGACATTTTGCTCCTATACGGCGGCTGTTATCTATGGCCTTTCGGTTTCGCATGCCAATTTGACGCACATCCATATCGCCGCGATGCCAGCCCAATCGACGACGCCGGGCTCTCAGGTCATTCGTCATCGCTATGCTCGTCAAACACGGGCCACCCAGATGGATATCGCCGTAACCGATATCGATCAAACGATTACGGATTGCTTGGTCGATGCATCGTTTGTCGAGGGACTGATCATCGCGGATTCGGCGCTCCATGAGCAACTTTTGTCGAAGGAGCATCTCGTTGAGACTGTCGACAAGCTTGGCCTGAATCGTCGCGGCGTTGTGACGGCGCGCAGGGTTGCACGATGTGCCGATGGGCTGTCGGAAAGCGGCGGCGAGTCCAAGGCGCGTGCCCTGATGATCGAGCGCGGCTGGCAGACGCCGGAGCTGCAAGTTGAGCTGTTCGACCCGGTTGAGCCGGGACGACCGTATCGCGTCGACTACTTGTGGCGCGTGGGCGACCGGCTGATTATCGGGGAGTTCGACGGATTCGTTAAAAGCGAGAAGGCGGCGGAGGAGGGCAAGCTCGCGAAGGCGCAGTTCAATGAGCGCCAGCGCGAGTCGAGGCTTTCGCTGCTTGATAACTGCAAAATCGTGCGCTTGTGCTGGGATGATCTAAGGGATCCGACAAAACTCGATCGCAAGCTCAAGGTCGCCGGCGTGCCGCGTGCGTGCTGAGGCAGTTGCAGGGCGTTTGGCTGCACAAGCGTGGAAAATCGGACGGACGAGCGTGGATTTTCGGACGCTTGTTGAATGAGCGTGGATAATCTCCCGTTTTTGGCTCGTAAGGGGGCTCAAAGTGGGAGATTTTCCACGCTCATCTTGCGGGTGCGATACAGCGGCGGCTAGGCGCTGACGATGTTGGGCAGCGGCAGATCGTGGGCGTCGGCGGGAACGTGGTCGACGCGCTGTTCGTCAAAGGCGATGCCGACGATTAGGCATTTAGGTGCAACTGTGGGCAGGTAGCGGTCGTAGCAGCCTCCGCCGTAGCCCAGGCGCGCGCCGGTGCGGTCGAAAGCCACGAGTGGCACGACAGCCATGTCGAGTGCTTCGGCAGGCACGATAGGAAAAAGGCTGCTGTCGATGTCCGTGGCCGCAAAGGCCCGCGCGGGGTGGGCGATAAACGGAGCCGCGGACGCATCGTCGACAGCAACTGCCCGCATGCACATGCGCTGGTCACAAGCCATGGCGTCTGTTGCCGAGAGCATGCACGGATAGGCCACGCGCCAGCCGCGTTTGGCGGCCGCAGCGGCAAACGCGGCAGGGTCGACTTCGGAACCCATGGCGGCATAGACGGCAACGGTGTGTGGCGCCGTGGCACCCAAGCGATTCAACAGTTCAACGAGCCGCGCGCAGATAGCGGAGGACTTTGCCGCCCGCACATCCAAATCAAGAGCGTCGCGCCGGGCAATCACCGCCCGCCGCAACTCAGCCTTATCCATCTCGACCTCCTCGAGCAAACCTGCCAAAAAGGGACAGGTTTATTTTGGCAGGTTTTATCTGGGCAAACGCGATATGGGCGGTAAAGCCACCGCAAATAAGCCTGCGAACTGCGCCCTTTGTGGTTGTTTGGGCCTATGCGTTAATGCTATAACGCCGCAGCGATTGCTTCGGTCACAAACTTATTGAGTGACTCACCCTTCTTTGCCGCTGCCAGCGCTGCTTGCTTATGGAGCTCAGAGCCCGTTCTTACGTTGAACGACCCCTTAAAAGCCCGCTCGGGTTCCTTGTCCTTCTCGGCGCAAAACTCAAGGTAATCGTCGACGGCGTCGTGGAAGCATTGTTCCACTTCTTTAACCGTAGAGCCTTCAAACACAATTGCGTCCCTAATGCCGGTGACCATACTTGTTAGCACATGCTGTTCGGCATCGAACTCGACTGGGGCGAAATAACCCTTGTATGCCAAAACGTTACTCATGACTACCTCCGACATCTTGCAGAAATCGAACGATGTTTCGAATGGTTCCCGCTGTCAATTCGTCAGATGGATGTGGCGCGTGCATTACGAACATCCTGCCATCTGATGGCCTATAGAAGCGAACGCGCGATTCGGATGTCTTGCCTTTGTTGTCCATTTCAAAGCCATATGAAGCCATGACTTTTAAAAAATCGGTATACCGATACGGCGAAGGGCAGCTAAGCAGTTGGGCGATGAGTTTATCGGTCCGCGTCATCCCGCCTCACATTCTGCAACTATATCCTAGTTGCAATTTAAGTCCGATGCAAGCATCCCTACTATAGAACATGCGTACGTATAGAACAAGTGTTCGAACCACCACAAAGGTGCTTGTCCCCTTTGTGGTGGTTTGGCTCCCGCTTGGCTTTGTTGCGCAACAAGGGCTGCATTTTTGGGTTTACCTTCATGGTGGAAGGAATGAACCGAAAGGAGCCCGTCATGTTTTGTCGCTCGTGTGGCACGCCGCTTGTCGACGACGCCCTCTTTTGTCCCGTCTGCGGCGCGCCCGTAGCACCCGACCAGGTCGCGGCTACGCAGCAACCCCAGCCTGCCGCGTCCGTCCCTCAGCAATACGTGCCCGTGCAGCAGCCCGTGCGGCGCAAGCGTTCCAAGAAGCCCCTCATCGCCCTTGCCGCGGTGCTTGCCGTGGCGGCGGGCATCGGCGGTGGCGCGCTGTTCTACTTCACCCAGATTGCGACCACCCCAATCGACGAGAAAACCTTCCCGGATAGCGGCATGCGCGCGCTTGTCTCGACCAAGTACGACACGAACGGTGACGGCCGCATCTCGCGCGACGAGGCCAAGGCGGTGACGTCGGTCGAGCTGGACGGCGTCGCGTCGACGCAGGGTCTGGGCAAGGTGTTCCCCAACGTTACCAGTGTGGAATACGGTGGGGATAAACTCGTCAACCTGGACCTCTCGGGCTGCGGCGACCTTAAGACCGTCGAGCTTAACTCGGCGAGCAACGTCACCGTCGTTAACCTGGACGGTTGCGACAACATCGAGAAGCTCGACCTTTCAAATGCCGGGGAGCTCAAAAGCGTCGATCTTTCGGGTAAAAAGAAGCTCGCCACGTTGGCATTGCCGCAGGATACGAAGGTTGGCGGCATTAAGGACACGCAGCTCGACGAGCTGTGGCTGCCGGTGTCCTATGAAGGCACCGATAAATCGGACCAGTACGGCGATATCTACGAGATCGAGCGCGACGAGAACGGTTACGTCACGGGCTTCACGTCCGCCGTCAAGCAAGGTGGCGGCGTAAGCTACAGCGTCGAGCACGATGAGTCGCATCGCATTTCGGAGATTGAGGAAGATCTGGCGGGCGGTTACGAGAACGTCAACACGTTTACGTACGGCGCCGACGGTAACGTCACGCGCATCGACTGCGATGCCGACATGAGCGATTCGTCGAGCACCACGACGTTTACCTACGACGCGGACGGAAACCTGATCAACAAGACGACCCATGCGGGTTACGGCGAGAGCGCGAGCACGTATGTCTACCAGGACGGCAACATGGTGACCAACACCGATACCAGCCCGGCCAATCCTCGGACGGTCGTGTATTCGTACGGATACGACAAGGATCGCGTGACGTCCTTTACGCTGGACTGCCAGGGCGACACGGTGGGAACTACGTGGACGATTACCGCGGGCTACGAGTATGGCAAGGACGGCAACATTTCGCGTATCTCGCCTGTGGCATATGACTCGCACGGCAACGACTACGGCTCGCTGAACTCGTACGCAGCGGTGGATTATTCGTACAGCGACGGAAAGCTCGACAGGATCGATTCCGAGCGCGGCGGCTATGCGGAGTTCTATTACGACGAGTACGGCAACCTGACGTCGGTCGACGAGTATGCCGGACGCGGTTCGGATGCCGAGTTTGAGTTTGAGCACGAGGTCGAGTACCAGCGCTACTTCTGTAACAAGCACGAGAAGAACAAGCCGGAGGAGTGGATTCGTCTGGATGCAGAGTACGACGTCGACCAGGGTAGCTGGAGCAACGACTCCGATTATGGTCGTGAGTGCTTTGCAACCATGTACGAGCTCAATCCGTTAGAGGCCAGGCTGAACCCGTTTATCAAGTAGCGGCCCACTCGCAAACCACCACAAAGGTGCCTGTCCCCTTTGTGGTGGTTTTGCTTGACTGTGGCTAGGCCAGCAGGTCGACGACGTTAAAGCCGGCGTTGCTCTTGGCGATGACGTCGCGGCCGCCAAAGACGCAGGTGGGTGCGACGGCCGCAATACGCGTCACATCGGCGCCGAGCGAGCGAAGCTCAGCGGGCGTGGCCGCGAGCATCTGGGCGCGGCGCTCCTCGCGCGCGTGCGGATCGAGCCCAGCCAGGTAGGTCGTATTGCGGCGCTTGGTGAGCGCGTACGGCTTCACGGGCGCGTCCATGCCGCTCACGCAGCTCACGATAAAGCCCTCGAAGGCGGCCTCGTCGGGCTCAAAGCTGCCGAGCCATTCGCCCGCGCGTTCCACGCGCTCAATCGAGGGGTCGATTGCCGGGTCGCGGTAGGTGTAGAACGCCGTCTGACGCTCGCCGGCAGCGCGGAATCCGCAGCCGTACGCACCGCCCTTCACGCGGATCTCGTTCCACAGGTAGTCGTAGGAGAGCGCGTTGGCGGCAACCGCCCAGGCGCCCGTCACGTCGATGCCCAGGCGACGCGGGTCGCACGTGCGCGCCGCAAAGCAGATGTCGCTGGGGATGACGAAAGCCTCGTGGCGGTCGCGCGGCGTCGGCACCACGAGCGCGTCGCGGCCGGCATCGCCGTCGCCAGCGCTCAGCCCCAGGTCGCCCGCGGCATCCCAGTACGCGTCAAAGTCCTCGTCGCTGCCGGTAAAGCTCGCCATGCAGCCATCGGCCACAAAGATGTGGTCTGCCAGCTCGGCAAGCTTGGCGCGCAGGCCGTCCAGTCGCTCGTCAAAGTGCTCGAGCAGATCGCGCAGGAACAGGTAGAAGTCCACGCCCGAAAGCTGCTCGCGCACCACGGCCGAAGGCGAGCTGTAGCTCATCGCGCGACCCAGCGCCGCCGAGTGGCCGTTGTTGATAAAGCCCTGCTCAAGCCCAATGCGAATCTGCGTGAGCACGTCGCGCACGCGGTCGGCGTCAGCATCGAGCAACAGCGTGCTCGACCACACCTCGCGCGGCAGGCTCGCCAGCGCGTCGATCTTTTCGGACAGGGCGCCGGCACTCACCAGCAGGTAGGGGCGCACGCCGTCCACGTCGGGCTGCGTCATGACCTCGGTCGTAAAGCTCAAGAAGCCCAGCTTGCCGGCGAGCAGGTTGTCGAGTTCCTCGGCCGAATGCTCGCGCGTAGGCAGCTGCTTGAGTAGGCGGCAGAGCAGCGTTACGTAGGGCAGGTCCTCAAATGCGACGCAGCTCAGGTCGAAATACTGCATGGCGTAGGCCAGACGGTTGGTGGGGATGCCGTGGCGCAGGCAGGGGATAGGCGCAGTCGTATCCACGACCAGCGGCGGCTCGGAGCGCGCCTCGCCAATGTCGGAAACGTGCAGGCGCGGCAGCGTGGCCTTGGCCTCGGGCGTGTCCTCGGCTTCCTGCGCGGCACGCAGCGCGGCTGTGCGCTCGACCACGTCCGCCAGCTCGACATCGGTCATGGCATCGCGCTTTGCAGCCAGCTCGGCGGCCTCGGCACCCTCCGCGCCCTCGGCGGCGTCCACCGGCACCAGCTCGACCAGTGCCATGTGGTCGTTCTCCAGCACGAGCTCGCGCAGCAGGTCCTCAAAATAGCTGCCGTCCAGCTCGCCGCGCAGCTCCTCATACACCGGGCCATACTTGAGCGCCAACGTCGCGGCGTCGTCATCGTAGAGCCACGTGCTCAGCGCGTCGCACGCAATGGCCACGCCGTCGGCGATGCCATAGTCGCGCTGGCGCAGGTCGTACTCGTTGCTGCTGATGATGGCCTCCAGGCGCTCACGCGGAACGCCGTGCTCGCACAGGTCGCGACAGGCGTCCTGGAACACGCGACGCAGCTCGCGCGCTACGCCGGGCTGCGCGTTTTGCAGCATGATAAGCTCGTAGGGCTGCAGGCTTTCGGCCGCGGTGTAGCTCACCACGTTGCCGCCCAGGCCGGCGGCCAGAATGGCCTTCTTAACCGGTGCTTCGTTGGAGCCCAGCAGTGCCTCGAACAGGATATCCGCCGCGATCGTGCGCTTGCGGTCGAGCGCGCTGCCCAGCACAAGACCCAGGCCAACCAGGGCGTTCTCGGGCGTGGTTGCCATCTCGACGCGCTTATACTCACAGGTCACGGGCGCCTGCACGCCCAGCGGATTGGGCGCCAGCGTGGACGGGTCCTCGCCGGCGGCAACGGCGGCGTCCATGCGGCGGCTCGCGGCGCTTGGCTGCGACAGATAGCGCTCGTCCAAAAACGCCAGCGCGCGGTCCACGTCCAGGTCGCCGTAGAGCGTTATATAAGAGTTAGAGGGGTTGTAGTGGCGCGCGTGTGTGTCCAGGAACTGCTCGTAGGTGAGCGCGGGAATCGCGCGCGGGTCGCCGCCGCTCTCGTGCGCATAGGCGGTGTCGGGATAGAGCGCGGCGTTGACGGCGTCGTCCAGCACGCTCATGGGGTCGGACAGCGCACCCTTCATCTCGTTGAACACCACGCCGTTATAGCGCAGCGTGCCCTCGCGCAGGTCGGCGGAGCTGTCGCTGCCCTCGCTCTCGACGCCCTCCGGCAGGTCCAGCTCGTAGTGCCAGCCCTCCTGTTCAAAAATGGTGGGCTTGGTATAGATGGCCGGGTTGAACACCGCGTCCAGGTACACGTCCATCAGGTTGTACAGATCCTGCTCGTTGGTGGTGGCAACGGGGTAGATGGTTTTGTCGGGGTAGGTCATGGCGTTGAGGAACGTCTGCATGGAGCTCTTGATCAGGTCCACGAACGGCTCCTTGACGGGAAACTTGGCCGACCCGCACAGCACCGAGTGCTCAAGAATATGGAACACGCCGGTGGAATCGGCCGGCGGCGTCTTAAAGCCAATGGCAAAGGCCTTGTTTTCGTCGTCGCACGCCAGGTACAGCAGGCGAGCGCCCGAGGCAGTGTGGCGCAGCACGTAGGCGTCCGAGTCGAGCTCGGGCACGGTCTCGCAGCGCTCGACGGCAAAACCGTGGCAGATGGTACCGGGCACCAGCAGCGCGGCAGCAGCGGCGCGCGGGTCGGTTGAGGTGGTGGGCATATGCAGTCTCCTTTGACGCCCCAGCGGGGGCGAATCGAGTCGAATCCTCGAGAGTATACCCATATGGGGCCGCGGCTCTGCGGCGAACTGGAGACGATGTGGGTGGACTAGCCTAGCTAGGTTGATAACGAATGCCGCGGGTAGCCGCTGCACCCCACTAAAGTGAAATAACACCCCGTTTACCGAATCATTTAGGAAATATATGGACTCCTAAAAAGTTCTAATACAAGATAAGACATCTATCTATAAGCTGCTGATTCCTTGCAAAGGTATGGTTGATATGGTTGAAGCAAATAGCGTTATCCCCCTGTACAAACAAATTGTTCGTGCGCTTTCTGATTCGATCGCCAACGGCACGTACCGCCCGGGAGATAAGCTTCCGACCGAGGCGGAGCTCATCGAGCAATTTGGCGTGAGCCGAATAACGGTTCGCTCCGCAATTAAAGAAATGGAAGATGCTGGGCTTGTTGAGAGGGCCCGCGGCAAGGGCACGTTCGTTTCGTCGGACACACAGATGTATGCCGCGGACGACCGTGAGAGCTTTACCCATTCGTGCCAGCTTGCGGGAAAACAGGCGTCTACCAGGGTTCTCGCAATGGGTTGGGACTTCCCAAGCCTGCGAGACGCGAAGTTCCTGGGCGTAGACGATACCCAAAAGGTATTGCGTAGTCGTCGTCTGCGCCTTGTGGATGACAAGCCCACGATGCTGGAAACCAATAGCTATTCCGCTGCGCTTTCTTTTTTGGAGCATGAGTCCCTCGAGGATTCGCTGATGGCGGTACTCAATCGCCAGGGGATCAAGATGGGCCCCAACACGCGTACGCTCGAGGTCTGCTATGCGAGCGAGCTCGAGGCGGCATACCTTAACGTGGAGCTGGACTCTCCGCTGCTTCTGTTTGTCGATAGACGTTATGCTCCAAGCGGCGAGCCGCTTTTCATCTCCCGTCAGGTGTACTGCACCGAGCGACTGAAGTTCTATTTGTAAATTAGAGATAGATTAGTCTATTTACCGACCAATTGTTACCGTTCGCGGATTTGGAAAATAGACACACCACGTAGGGCAGATTGCTAATATACTTTGTTATGACAATATAGTACGTCCTATTGGTATTGGAGAACTATGAATAAGATATTGCTAGCGAGTCATGGTTATCTCGCCCAAGGCATGAAAAGCTCTCTGGAGATTCTGATGGGCACCAACGATCGAATCGAGTGCCTGTGCGCCTATGTCGATGACGATTCAAGGGACGTCGCGGCGTTGATTGATGCATGGATGGAAGCGAGGGACCCTGCCGACTCTTGGTTTGTCGTGACTGACATCTTTGGCGGCTCTGTAAACAACGAATTCATCCAGAGGCAGGCCACCGGATCGTTTACGTTGATCACCGGAATGAACTTGCCGCTGCTGGTGGAAATGGTTACACAGCTGGACTCCCTGGATGCGGACAAGGCCAAAGCCGCGGTCGAGGGATCACGTTCGTTTATCCAGCTTTGTGAGGCGGCGGATATGCTCTCGGATGTCGAAGAAGAAGAGTTCTAGCTCAAGCTTCAACGAATAATTCAACCCTGTCATTACCTTTATTACGTGTGGAGATGTTTTTGATGATTAAGCTTACGAGGGTCGATTACCGATTGATTCACGGCCAGGTCGCCATGTCTTGGACACATGCGCTGGATGTCGATTGCATCCTGTGTGCCAGCGACGCCGTGGCAAAAGACGACATGAGAAAAGCCGCTTTGAGGCTAGCTCGTCCCAACGGCGTGAAGCTCGTCATAAAAGACGTAAACGCTGCTATCGAGGCGCTCAACAGCGGCGTTACCGACAAGTATTCGCTGTTTATCATTGTCGAGACGATTGAAGATGCCTATCGTCTCGCTAAGGGTTGCAAAGACATCAAAGAGATCAATCTGGGTGGAACCCGAAAGTCTCCCGAGACCACGCTTCATCCGACCCCCGCGATCTTTGCGACCGAAACCGATGCCGAGCATATCCAAGAGCTTGTGAACGATGGCGTGGTTATCGAAATCCGTCAGGTCCCCAATGACTCAAAGGTGTTTGCCAAGGACGTTTTTTAGCCGAAAACATGTTGGTGTTCGGTTTTTATTGAACCGATGCTCTATGTCTATGCCCGTCGATCATTTGATCGGCGGGCTTTTTATTAAAGAAAAATCAAAAAAACCTGAAATAGTTCTTGCATAGTTAGTTATATAAAGTATTATAACGTCATGGGATGAATGAAGGGTTCATCCAAGTGAGTTAGGAGTAAGGGATGTTCAATTTCGATGAGCCTCGTTACGAGAAGGTTGTGAGCGATGCCCTCGCTCTCCGTCCTCAGATTGAGGCTGCCGTGGACAAGGTCTGCGAGCAGGGTTATTCCAACATCTTCTTCATCGGCTGCGGCGGCACCTGGGCCCACACGCTCCCGATGAAATATTGGGTCGAGACCACCACGGCCGACGTCGACGTCCACTGCGAGATTGCCGCTGAGTTCCTCGCATGCCCGCCCAAGACCTTCAACAAGGACTCGGTCTGCGTCTTCTCCACCCGTACCGGCACCACCCCCGAGATCATCGAGGCCGCCAAGTTCTGCCAGGAGCAGGGTGCCCGCACGCTGATGTATGTCTCCAACGACAACACCCCGGCCACTGAGTACGCCGATTACAAGTTCTTCAGCTTCGCCGAGGACGACGTTCTGTGCGAGGCCATCTACACCTACCAGATCACGCTGGTCGCCCGCTTCCTCAAGAACGCCGGCGCCTTCCCCAAGTACGACACCTTCATGGAGGAGTTCGGCAACATCGCTCCGTACCTCATCAAGGCCAAGGACGCTCAGGACGAGCGCTGCGCCGCCATGGCCGAGGACTTCAAGGACACCGACTACCACATGGTGATCGGCTCCGGCATGCTCTGGGGTGAGGCCTACGACTACGCCATGTGCATCCTCGAGGAGATGCAGTGGATCAAGACCAAGTCCATCCACGCCGCCGAGTTCTTCCACGGCACCATCGAACTGTGCGAGGAGGGCACGAGCCTCATCATGCTCTACGGCGAGGACGACACCCGTAAGCTCATGGACCGCGTGGACAACTTCACTCACATGCTCGCCGACGAGAAGGGCGTCCATGTCCGCGTGAACAAGTTCGACACCGCCGAGGTCGAGCTGCCGTTCAGCGACCCCGAGTTCCGCAAGATCGTCTCCCCGATGGTCACCTACACCATCACCGAGCGTCTGAGCTGCCATCTCGAGCACGTCCGTAACCACCCGCTCACCACGCGTCGTTACTATCACCAGATGAACTACTAATCCTCTCAAATTGCTGCGGTTGTCTGCAGGCGAGCTGCGCAGAATGCCTCGCCTGCAGACCTGTTTCTGGGGTTGATCGAAATGGTTGTCCAGTATCTTCTAGTTGCACTGGTCGCATTTATTGCGTCCATGGACGAGCAATTATTTGGCATTACGATGCTTGGTCGTCCGCTGTTTACGAGCCTGTTCGTTGGCTTGATCCTTGGCGATGTCCAGCAGGGCGTTATCGTCGGCGCTGCTTTGGAGTCCATGTTCATGGGCGCCATCATGGTCGGTGCGGCGGTTCCTCCCGAGGTCTATGCTTCCGGCGTGCTTGGCTGCGCGTTTGCCGTCATTACGGGTACGGGCACGGCAACTGCCGTCGCACTCGCCCTTCCCGTCTCCGTCTTCCTTCAGGTGTGGCGCAACTTCTGCTACGCCGTTCCGGGTGCCTTTGCCTGCAAGAAGATTGAGACCGCTCTGGCAAATCGCGATCTTGCCAAGGCGAACCTGTACCATCTGACCGTCGTGCCGCTGTCGATTGGCATTCCGTCTGCACTGCTGGTGTTTTGCTCGCTGTTCTTTGGTGCCGACCTCATCAACAATGCGCTCAACGCGATTCCGCAGTTTGTGATGGACGGCCTCAACGTTGCATCCGGCGTCATGGTCTGCATCGGCTTCGCACTTCTTATTAGGACCATGGGCGATAACAAGCTGCTTCCTTGGCTGTTCCTGGGATTCATTATGGTCATCTACCTCAAGATGGACGTTATCGGCGTCGCCGCAGCTGCCATTTGCGTCGCACTGCTCCTGGCCTTCCGCGAGGGCTCGTCCGGTCCGCAGGCGGTTGCTGCAGATGAAGAGGAGGACTTCTAATGGCTACCCAGAACACCGACCTCAAAGAGGCCAAGAAGGACGCGATTATGACTCCCGATATGTATCGGAGCATGTTCCTTCGCCAGTTTACGAGCCAGTGCTCGCAGTCGTACGACAAGATGATGGCAATGGGCTTCATGTACACCATTCAGAAGCCCCTGCGAAAGATCTATCCCAACGACGACGATTACTATGCGGCGCTCGATCGCCATACCGAGTTCTTTAACATCACGCCTCATGTGCTTCCGTTTGTAGCCGGCCTTACGGTTTCGATGGAAGAGCAGGCGGCTGCCGATAAGAACTTCGACACGTCCTCGATTAACGCTATGAAGGTCGGCCTCATGGGACCGCTTTCCGGCATTGGTGATTCGTTCTACTGGGGTACGTTCCGCGTGGTCGCCGCCGGCATTGGTATTGGCATCGCGTCGACGGGCAACCCGCTCGGCCCCATCGTGTACGCGCTCATCTACTCCGTGATTAACTTTGCAACGCGTATCGTCGCCGCCCATCTGGGATACGACCTGGGAACCAAGTTCCTGCAGCAGTCCGAAGAGAACAACCTTATGTCTCGCATGACGCATGCTGCCGGCGTTCTCGGAATGACCGTTATCGGCGCCATGATTGCGGCACAGGTCTCGCTGTCCACGGCTTTGACCTTTGATGTGGGTGGTTCGGAGATTGTCCTGCAGGATCTGTTCGATTCGATCTTCCCCGGTCTGCTGCCCTTGCTGGCAACGTTCGCTTGCGTTGCCCTCTACAAAAAGGGTGTCAAGACCATTTGGATTATTATTGGCATCTTCGCGATCTGCATCATCGGAACGGGCTTGGGAGTGTTCGCGGCGGCGTAAAGTTGACTGCTATGCTCGCGCGTTGGATAACTAACTGACCGTTTGAAAACGGGGTTCGGCGTAAGGCCGGCCCCGTTTTTTGTTTGAGGGATTTTCCGACCGTCCAAAAATCCACGCTCGTCCATCGCTCACGTATCTCTCATCTCTCATTCGTCACTAATACGAGAGATAACAGAAAGACGAGAGATAAATACGAGAGATAACTGATCAGCAAAGAGACAGGCAATCATGGTATTGTCTCAATACTGATTGTTCTACCAGCAAAAACATGTTTAAATGAAACAAATGGCAGACATCTTATCTTTCATCTCTCACTTATCTCTAATATGAGAGATAGCAGTAAGATGAGAGATAATTACGAGAGATAACTGAGAGACGAAGGAAATCTATTCGCGGCATTCTCCGCCGGGCCGAGCGAAAGGACATGCAGATGAACGAAAACGAGCTGACCGGTCTGCTCGAGTCTTTAAAGCGCATGGGCTCGGACGATCTTAACGTCGAGGTCAAGGAGAGCGCCACGACGCTTTCCCGCGACGTATGGGAAACGGTTAGCGCATTCGCGAATACCGCTGGCGGAATTATCGTGCTCGGCGTGAGCGAGCGCGCGGGCTTTGTCCCGGTTGAGAACTTTGAGACCGAGAAGGTGCTCAACCAATTCGTAGCGGGCATGGGTGATGCCGGCGGTCGCGGAAAACTGGCCAATCCGCCCAAATACACCATTGAACGCGTGGAGCTCCAGGGCACCGTGGTTCTGGTCATCACGATTGAGGAGCTCGACCCGTCGAGCAAGCCGTGTTATGTCATAGAGCGGGGCGCTCAAGGCGGCAGCTACAAACGCATCGATGACAAAGATGTTCCGCTCTCGTCGACCGAGGTCCTGTCCTTGTTATCGTATGAACGGACGAGCCCCAGTGATCGCGATGCAGTACCCGGCGCGGTCGCAGGCGATCTTGACGAGGCCCTGGTCGACCGCACGATAGAGCGTGCTTTCTCGCTGACACCCCGTGCAATGCGCGGCGCGCCGGACAAGAAAACGAAGCTGGAGCGCCTGAATTTCCTCGACTCCCAGGGCAATGTTACTAAGGCCGGGCTCCTGGCCGCGGGTGCCTATCCTCAGCAGTTCTATCCCAAGCTCTTTATCGATGTGGCGGTCTATGCCGGAACGCAGAAGGGCGCGGCGGGGTCGTTGAGGTTCATGGACCGTACGATCTGCGAGGGAACGTTGGGCGAAATGATCTCGGATGCCGTCGCGGCAATCGCCAAGAATTTGCGGCGAACCTCGACGATCCAAGGCGTCTCGCGTGTCGACTCGCTGGAGATTCCCGAGGAAGTCCTGCGCGAGGCAATCGCCAACGCCGTAATCCACCGAGAATACGGAGATCGGTTCTGTGGGCAGTCGATCGCTGTTGACGTCTTTGATGACCGTATCGAGGTGACGAACCCCGGCGGCCTATACGGGGGAAAGACTCGCGAGAACTTGTTTGACGGCAGCTCCCGATGCCGTAACGCGACGCTCGTGAAACTCATGTCGATTGTCCCGCTGCCGGATGGCGCAGGTTCGCCGGCTGAGGGCAATGGCTCGGGCATCCCGATGATGATCGATGCCATGCGCGCGCATGGTCTGGCCGAGCCCCTGTTCTGCCCGGGGTTCGATCGGTTCAAGGTCGTACTTTACCGTTCAAAGATCGAGCCGGTCGATCATGGCGGGGGCTTAATTGTGACGGCACTCAAACATTACGGCGAGCTGGGGACGCGTGAGCTGGCAGAGCGCACGGGGCTCACAATTTCCCAGGTTAGGTCGCGCGTCAACGCGCTCATTGCTCAAGGCGAGCTTGAGCCCACGGCGCCGGCGACGAGCCGCAACCGCAAGTATCGACTGTTGGAGCGCGTGGAATAAATGCGTTAGCGGACGAGGCGACCCAATAATCGACTCTCGATTGGCGCCCACTAAGGTTAAGCGGTTGTTGCCCAGTTGACGGTGATGCTAAAGACTCGGCTTACGCCGGCATGGCCGCGAACCCGTCCATCAAGAACAGCCTAAGAACCAGCTTGATGACATATCCCGGTTTGACTTCAGCCGCGTCAAAGACATGGCGCTCGGCGAGCTCGCTGCAGTATGTATAGATGTCGCGGATAAGGTCCGCGCCCGAAAGCGTAAACATGTAGCCTGCGTCCGAAAGCGCATTGGGCGCGGCGGGCAACTTGGCCATGTGGCAGAACGTTTGCAGGTCGGGCGCCATAACATTCTGGTAGTCGAGGTGGCCGCTGGCATCCTGTTCGGCAAGCTCCAATTGGCGCACAAAATCCAGCGCCGCTGCTAACACAAAGCTCGGTGTAGGCGCGTTGACGTCCTGAGTGGTCGCCACGAGCCTGCCCGCCGCCTGCGTGACAAGCCAAGCGACCTCGCGCTGGCAACGCACGGCCTTGCGCGTAACCGGCTTGATGGACGAAGAAGAAACGCTCCCCTTAGGCGGATTCGAAGCAGCCATAAGACCCTCCCATGAACAATCCGGCCCAACAGGCCCGGACGAAACACGTGCTACATCAGTATACAGAGGAGTGGGGTGGAAAAATGGAGTCGACAGCGTGACTGCCGGCTCCGGATTGCTTGCCTTAGAGGCCGTACACTTCGACCATAGCTTCGCCAATGCGATGGGGCACGCCGGTGACGAGCGCGTTGCCCATGCAGAAAGCTCGATGGCCGTCGGTCATACCAGTATCCGTCCAGCCCTTGGGGAATCCTTGGAGCTGATCGAGCTCGTCGGGAACGAGGCGGCGGAAACGGCCGTCGGGGCACTCGATAACATGCTTAAATCGGCTGGCGCCCGTGCCGCCTTCGCCCGTGAGGATGGTGCGGCTCGGTTTGTCGGTGGCATCCGGGAAACTCATGGCACCCTCGGAATACGTGTACGTAAAGCCCGTCTTTTTGTTGGTGCGTTCTTCGCGCTTGCTGCCCTTGAGGTAGCGCCAGTCGGGAAGCTTCTCGTCGGAGATGTAGAACTGCTCCGGAACATACTCCTCATTAACAAGTACATCGCCAAGCACACGGCGCTCGCCGTGATAATCCTCAACGAAGCCGCAGGTCAAAACATGGCAGCCCTGCATGACACCGGCATTCTTGAACTGAGATGTCTTTTGACCAACGCCAAAACGAGTCGAGTTCTCGTAAGGATCAGGCAGGACATCGAGCTCGGCCATTTCGTCAGGGTAGATGGCGGGGAAGGCCTTCGCCATGACACCGTTGTGCATGCGGTCAACGAGATCGACCTTGCCGGCGTTCTTCTCGCAGAAGATATAAACGCGCTTGCGGCGCTGGGGAAAACCATATTCCGCGGAGTTGACCACGCGCCATTCGACCGTGTAATCGAGGTCGGCAAGGCAGCTTAGGATGATGGCGAAGTCGCGACCGCGCTGAGACGCGGGCGACTTGAGCAGACGATCGACATTCTCAAAGAGACCGAAGCGCGGCTTCTTCATCTCGAGGAAGTGGTAGATGTCCCACCAAAGGACACCCTTCTTGCCCTCGATGCCATGTGCCTGGTTAAGCGGGCGAGCGACGGAGTAATCTTGGCAAGGGAAGCCGCCGACGACCATCTGGACGTCGGGGATTTCAACCTCTCCGGCTTCAGCCTGTTCCAGGACTTTATTGATATCTTCGTTGACTACGGAATCCTCGCCAAAGCGGTCCATATAGCAGCGTGCCGCGAACTGACGAGCCTTGGTTCCGGGTGGTTCCCACTGATTGGCCCAAATGGTGCGAAAGGGTCCGGCGGGCTTCATGTAGAAATCTGGATAACGAGGGTCAGCGTAGCCTTCGAGGCCCAAACGAAATCCGCCGACGCCAGCAAAAAGCTCGGCGATTTTGACCTCTGACATACTCACTCCCCCAAATCGCTGCAAATGCAAAGATCAAGGGTACAGAAATCGGGTTGCAAATGGAAGATCCCTTAGGGGATCTTCACGGTATAACCCGAATTTACAGTAGCATACGTGTTAGATCATGTCTTATTTCGAGAGGATTTGCCATGTCCAAGAAGCACCTCGATTTCAAGCGCATGCTTGACGATACTGATTTTTCTGACCCCTCAAGCATTGAGCGGTATGCTGCCAATCTCGACGGGATGACGTTTCGCGATATTCTCGAGCTTGGCATTGCGCCGGAGGGGGAGAGTGCGCCCAAGGACTTTGGGTCTAAGAAGTACAAGGGCGGTATGGGAACCCTGATCGAGGAGCGTTACTTTGGCTACAAAGCCAACAGCGACGATCGGCCGGACTTTCCCGAGGCGGGTGTGGAACTCAAGGCAACATGCTTCGACGTGCTCAAGGATGGTCGCAAGTCTGCCGGCGAGCGTCTTGTCTTGACGATGATTCCCTACGACCGTCCCGTTTCGCTCGACTACGACAGCTCGCATCTCAAGACCAAGCTCAGCAATATCCTGCTGATCTACTACGGCCGTGACCGCTCCATCGACAAATACGACCAGCGCATTGAGCGTGCAGTCATGGTTCGTCTGCCCGAAGAGGATATGAAGATCATTCGCGCCGACTACGAGAAGATCATTTCGTACATTCAGGATGGTCGCGCGGACGAGCTGTCGGAGGGCATGACCACCTACTTGGGCGCCTGCACAAAGGGCGCAACCGAAGCGACGATGTGGGTTGACCAGTATTACGAGTACTTCAACACCGATACGGGCGAGATCGAGCACCGTCGCGCGAAGCGTCGTGCCTTCTCACTCAAGCGCTCGTACATGGACTATGTGCTTCATACCTATGTTCTCGGTGCTCCGCGTATTGGCGAGAGTATCGTCCAGGCCGGCGACAAGTCCATTGATTTCGAAAGCTACGTTACTGCGCTTATCGAGCGCCACTATGGTGAAATTGATCGCCAGATTGCAGAGCAGTACGGCCTGGAATACACGGGAAACAAGGCGCAATGGACGACACTCGTTTATCGAATGCTCGGAATTAAAAGCAATGCTGCCGAGGAGTTCGTTAAGGCTGGGATTAACGTCCGCGTTTGTCGCGTTAATAAGAGGGGACACATCGAGCAGGCAATGTCTTTCCCTCCGTTTGAGTTTAAGCAGCTAATCAATGAGGATTGGGAAACGTCATCCTTCCGTGCGCGCCTTGAGACCAACCGTTTCTTCTTTGTCGTGTTCCGTGAGGACCACGAGGGGGAGTGGCGTCTTGACCGCTGCCTATTCTGGGCAATGCCGGCAAACGAAATCGAGGGCCCCGCAAAGGCCTGCTGGGATGAGACTCGCAAGGTAATTCGTGAGGGCGTTAAGCTCAGTCCGTATCGGGACGCGAGTGGAAAGCTCAAGGAGACCAACAATCTGCCCGGTATGGCGGACAACCCGATTGTCCACGTTCGCCCGCATACCTCAAAAGCTGCGTACAGATTCGCCGACGGAACCGAAATCGGCGACATTGCGAGGAACGCCTACGAGTTGCCCGATGGACGTTGGATGACCAGGCAATCGTTCTGGTTTAACAAAGGCTATCTAGAGCACATTCTGGGGTTGTAGCCTTCGAGTCGGCAATTCAACTACCTGTGCATACTCGATTTTCGAGGATATCTGGACTCGATTTTCGAGCCTTGCCCTACAGGTAGATTCCCTCGAACAGGGTCTTGTGGAACTCGGCGTGGTGGTCGCGTGCCCAGGTAAAGAGTGCCTGGTCAAAATTGGTGCGCGCGGCTGGGATGCCAAAGACGCCGGCAACTTCGACGCGCACAAACTCCAGTGCCGGCAGCTTGTTGATGGCAGTGAGGGCAAACGGGGACGAGGGCTCCTCGAACAGATAGCGGCTGCCTTGCAGCGCGTCGCAACTGGTGCACGTGTTGCCGAGCGACGGGGCTTTGGAGGCTCGCGCGCCTACGGGCTTGTAGCCGCAGCGCTTATGAAGGTAGTCGCGGATCTCGCCCGGCACGCAGCCAAGAGCGGGCACGATGGCGAGTGCGTTAGCGTTGGCCGTGTTGATGGCAATGTGCCCGGCTTCGTTGGACGCGTGCGCGATGGCGATGCTCTCGTCGTTGTCGGCTCGATAGGGAATGCCGAAGGCCGCGACCGAGGTCTCTTTGTGACACTTCCAGCACTCGCGCTTGCCCAGTACTAGATATATATACGGCGCTGAGGGGTCGGATCGGTCAACACCGGGCAGCCACTCGGCAAAGGGCTCGGGGTTAACGCCGCTGGGTACATACCAGATCTTCTTGGTCCGGTCCCATTTGGCGCCCAGCGCCTTGGCTTCTTCTTTGTGCGAAAAGGGGACATCGAGCTCGGTGCGCATGGCGGCTCCTTGGTACTGCAGGTGCAAGTGGCTAAAGAATACCGCAGGGCGCAGACATCGCGGCGTTTTGCCGAGAAGTTGCGGTGCGGATGGGTTCGAGACGTGTTGGTCTCGGCCTCGGTGGCTATTGGGGCGGTTTTGATTGACTACGGAGTCAGCCGGGATAGGCACTTGGGTCGCTGACGCGGTTTTGTACATGGGCAGGGTGGTTGGAGCAGTTTGCGGCGCAGTTTTGTGCCCGGCTGTTGTTGATGTTGGGGTATTGAATTTGTTTGGCAGCCATTCGTCAGGTGAATTGATGTTACGTTGCGATGACGGTTGGAGTTGCCAGCGGATTTGGCGACATAAAACAAAACAGCTCAGAGACATAGCCTCTGAGCTGTGAACATTTGGTGGGCGTTAGAAGATTTGAACTTCTGACCTCTTCCGTGTCAGGGAAGCGCTCTCCCCCTGAGCTAAACGCCCGATCAAGGGTGCGCAAGCGCGCAAGGGATAATATAACGGAGCCTGAACTCGGTGGCAAGAACATTTTTAAAAATCGCTTACATTGTGGAATTCGGGGGCTTTGTCATATCCATTTCAAAAGAGCCTGCTGCCGCGATTTGGCTGTTGCATAATGCAAGCCCATTGTGGTATCGAGCTATGGAAAGACGTCTGCGGAATTGTCCTACCGATAAACGGACAAGCCTCCAGCTGGTGCCTTTGCCGTGGTAAGGTAAGCCGAATTGCTTCCAGACTGTTTCGGGGGAGTGGAATGAGCAAAGAGTGTGTCGAGCAGGTCGAAGGCGCAGGGGCTTCGGTGCCGATGACCGATATATCGAACATTGATGTGCTCGAGGGCACTGACGAGCTCAGCCGCAGTACCCGCCGTGCATGGCGCGACCGCCTGAACAGTGCGTCGGCGCGCAAGATGATTACGGGCGTTCTGGCCACGCTGGTGGGTGGTTCGTTTTGGGGTTTTTCGGGTACCAGCGCGAGCTTCCTGTTCGATACCTATCACGTTGATACCCTGTGGCTTATGAGTGTGCGCCAGATTCTCGCCGGTCTGCTCTTTATGGCCGTGGTGGTCACGCGCGATCGCGAGCGTCTGGTTAAACTCTGGACCACGCCCGCCGACCGCAGACAACTGCTGCTTTTTACCGCTTTTGGCCTGCTGTTCAACCAGTTCTGCTATCTTTCGGCCGTGCGCCTGACCAATGCCGGAACCGCGACGGTGCTTCAGTGCCTGCAGCTGGTCATCATTATGGGATACACCTGCGTTATCGACCGCCGCAGGCCGCGCACGCGCGAGGTTATCGGCATTGGCTTGGCTCTGGGCGGTACGTTTTTGATCGCCACCGGCGGTGACCCCACCAGCCTGAGCATCTCGCCGCTCGGCCTGGTCGCGGGCCTTATGTGTGCGGTCAGCGCCACCTGCATGGCGGTGATCCCCGCCAAGATCCTGCCCGAATATGGCAGCCCCATCGTCACGGGTTCGGCTATGCTCACGGCGGGCATCGTTTCGTGTGCTTTCGTTCGCCCTTGGGCGCATATGCCGGCGCTCGATGCCGCCGGTATCGAGGCGCTCGCGGTGTTTGTGGTCATTGGCTCGTTTTTTGCCTACATGCTATATATGCAGGGCGTTAAGGACATCGGCTCGGTGCGTGCGAGCCTCATCGGAACCGTGGAGCCGGTCTCGGCGACCATCACCAGCGCCGTTATGCTGGGCACGGTATTTTTGCCGACCGACCTGATTGGCTTTGTCATGATCATCGTGATGATGTTCCTGACGGTGTAGCCCCTGCGGTTGCTTTAAAGGATAATGGGCTGGCGGCGCGTTGCTTTGGCGGCGCGCCTTTGTCTATAGAGAGGATCTCTTATGAAGTACTTTGGCACCGACGGCTTTCGCGGCGAGGCCAACGTTGGGCTGACGGTGGAGCACGCTTATAAGATCGGCCGCTTTGTGGGCTGGTATTACGGCGCCAACCGCGAGCGCAAGGCACGCGTGATCGTGGGCAAGGACACGCGTCGTTCGAGCTACATGTTCGAGGCGGCGCTGGTGAGTGGCCTGGTCGCGAGCGGCGCGGACGCCTACATGCTGCACGTAATCCCCACTCCGGGCGTGGCGCACCAGACCGTGGAGGGCTGTTTCGATTGCGGCATCATGATCAGTGCGAGCCACAACCCGTTTTGCGATAACGGCATTAAGCTCGTCAACAGCGACGGCTTTAAGATGGACGAGGACGTGCTGGAGCTCATCGAGGACTATATCGATGGCAAGAGCGAGGTGCCGCTGGCAACGGGCAACCATATCGGCGCCACGGTGGACTACATGCAGGGTCGCAACCGCTATATTGCCTCGCTCATCGCAAGTGCGAACTTTTCGCTGCAGGGCGTTAAGATCGGCATCGACTGCGCCAACGGCTCGGCGTCCTCGGTGGCCAAGCCGGTGTTTGACGCGCTGGGCGCCGACGTGCGCGTGATCAATGCCGCGCCCGACGGATTTAACATCAATGTGGACTGTGGCTCCACGCATATGGAGCGCCTGCAGCGCCACGTGGTGGAGCAGGGCCTGGACGTGGGCTTTGCCTACGACGGCGATGCCGACCGCTGCCTGGCCGTGGATGAGCGCGGCCGTGTGGTCGACGGCGACCAGATTCTGTACGTGTGCGGCGTGTACCTGAACAAGCACGGGCGCCTTTCGGGCGGTACCGTGGTTCCGACGATTGCCAGCAACTTTGGCCTGGTCAAGTCGCTGGAGCTTGCCGGTCTAAGCGCCGTGACCAGCGGCGTGGGCGACCGTCACGTGTATGCCAAGATGCGCGAGGGCGGCTTCAGCCTGGGCGGCGAGCAGACGGGTCATACGATCTTTGGCGATATCGAGCGCACGGGCGACGGCATTATGACCTCGCTGCGCGTGATGGAAGTGATTCGTGCCGAGCGCGAGACGCTCTCGCAGCTCACGGCTCCGTGCAAGCTGCTGCCGCAAGCGCAGGTTGCCGTGCGCGTGGCCGACAAGGACGCCGCGCTCGAGAACATGGGCGTGCAGAATGCGATTGCCGAGGCCGAGGCCGCGCTGGCGGGCGAGGGCCGCGTGCTCGTGCGCAAGAGCGGAACCGAGTCGGTGATTCGCGTGCTGGCCGAGGCTCCGGACCAATCGGCCGCCGACGCCGCCATGAAGCGCATCGCCGCTGCACTGGAAGCTTTATAGTTACGCGGTTTTACCAAACCGCGTAACCGCTCGACGCTGCAAACGGCCCCAAGCGGCAATCTGACGTTCAATTTCAAGGGCGCGACCAGAAGGTCAGCGCTCTTTCATTTCACGTCACTTTGCTCGCTTAGGGCCGTTTTCGCTGACGCTGCCAAGGCATCGGCGTCAACCTAGTCGTTGGGGACGTTCTTAAACGACTAGCCATCGGGGACACTCTTCGTCATCCGGCACTTGGGGACGTTCCTAAAGTGCCGGCACATAAGGAACGTCCCCAAGTGCTGGGTTCCTATGTGTCGGGTTTCTGGCTGGCAAAGAGTGTCCCAAACGACTAGTTATTAAAGAACGTCCCCAATGACTAGGTGAAAAGGGGGCGCCGCGGGATGGATCCTGCGGCGCCCCTTTGCGTTGGCGTGTCGCCTAAGCTTTACAGCTCGTAGAGCGTGGTGAACTTGTCCTGCAGGTAGCTGCAGTAGTAACGAGCATCGAATGCCATGCCGCAGGCGCCCTTGATGAGCTCCGGCGCGTCTTTGGCGCGGCCCCACTGCCAAATGTGCTCGCCCAGCCAGGCGCGGACGGGCGCCAGATCACCGCTCGCGCAGGCATCGGTAAGGTCGACGCCGTCGCGGCACATGGCCGGCACAAACATGGCGTCGTAGGCGCTGCCCAGCGCATAGGTGGGGAAGTAGCCAAACGAGCCACCGCTCCAGTGCGTATCCTGCAGGCAGCCGTGCGTGTCGTCGGGAACGGGAATGCCCAGGTACTCGTCCATAAAGCGATTCCAAAGCGCGGGGATGTCCTTGGCCGTGGCCTCGCCGGCAAACAGCATGCGCTCAATCTCGTAGCGCACCATAACGTGCAGCGGATAGGTGAGCTCGTCCGCCTCGGTGCGGATCAGCGACGGCTGTGCGATATTCACGGCGTGGTAGAGCGTATCCTCGTCCACGCTGCCATAGACCTCGGGCGCGTGGCGGCGCAGTACCTCGAGCAGCGGGCCCATAAAGGCGCGGCTGCGACCCACGGTGTTTTCGAAAAAGCGGCTCTGGCTCTCGTGGATGCCCATGGAGGTGCCGCCCTCCAGACAGGTGCGCGCATAGGCGGGATTGACGCCCAGCTCGTACATGGTGTGACCGGCCTCGTGGATGATGCTGTAGACATTGGAGATGCAGTCGTCCTCGTAGATGTGCGTGGCAATGCGCGCGTCGCCCACCGAGAAGCCCTCGCTAAACGGATGCTCGGTAAAGGCGAGTGTGGTGTCGTCCAGGTTAAGGCCGACGAGCTTCATCAGGTCAAAGCTCATGGCGCGCTGGGCGGCCTCGGGCACATGCGCGTGCAAAAAGTCGGCAGTGGGCTGCTGTCCGCGCTCGCCGATGGCGTGCACGAGCGGCACGACCGTCGCCTTGACCTCATCGCAAAACGCATCGAAGCTCTTGGCGGAAAGGCCGCGTTCGTACTGGTCGAGCCAAACATCGTACGGGTCGCGCTTTGGGTCCATGAGCTCGGCCTGATGCTTAAGCTGGCCGACGATTCTATCCACATAGGGCTCAAAGCTCGCCCAGTCATTGGCCGTCTTGGCCTTGTGCCACACGGCGTCGGCCTCGCAGGTGAGCCTGGTCAAGGCCTCGGCCTCCTCGGTGGGAATGACGCTCGCTTCGCGCTGGTCGCGGCCGAGCACGCGGATCTCGTCGAGCAGCTGCGGGTCGTCGATCTTGCCGCCGGCGACGGTCTCGCGTGCTAGCGAGCGCACAAGTTCGACAGACTTTTCACTGGTCAGAAGCTTATGGTGCTCGCCGGCAAGGGTGCCCATGGCGTCGGCACGGGCGGCGGCACCGTTGGCGGGAGCAATGGTCGCGCCGTCAAACTCGGCAATCTTGAGCAGATACTCGCGGGTCCACAGCTTGCCCTCGAGCTTGCGGAATTTTTTGACGGCCTTATCGACTTTCATGCCTTTGGGCGTCTTGCCCGCTGCGGGCTTGGCCTTCTTATCGTGCTTCTTTCCCATACCATATCCTTAATCTCGCGAGCCGAGCGCCACGGATGGGCGCACGGCCAGTTTGCACAGCTACTTGCCTTGTACCCAGCACGAACAAAACGGAACGCGGCGATACGCCCACACAATGTGCTATCCTATAGCCCAATGCGTTGACGGAGAGGGTTTTGCCCGCCGCGTCGCCGGCAAGAGAGGGAAGGTCATGGGCTGTAAGCCTTCCTGCGGTGACAAGGGCCAAGCGTTCACTCCCGAGCAGCAACCTCAACGGGCGCGCGGCCAGTGGCGGCGATGTCCCCAGTAGGGAAGCCGTGAGCCTCGCGACAAGGGGCAAAGAGTGGGCGCGACGGGCCAGACATCCGTCGGGTCAAACAAGGTGGTACCGCGGAATTCAACCGTCCTTGGGCAATGCACATGCCCGAGGGCGGTTTTTTGTTACCGAACCGGGCCGCGTTTTCGCAACGTCAGACGGCGGCAGCCGCCTCGGCAAGCGAGGAGCGCGAGAGACGAAAGGGAAGACATGAGTCTGATTGATGATCTGGTCAAACTCGAGGAAGAGGCCAAGGAGCTCGTCGCAGGCGCCGACGACGCCGCCAAGCTCGAGGCTGCGCGCGTTGAGCTGCTCGGCCGCAAGGGCCGCATCACCGGCCTGATGCGCATGATGGGCAAGCTCGCCCCCGAGGATCGTCCCATGATGGGCAAGCGCGCCAACGAGATGCGCCAGCTGATCGAGGGCATGCTTGACGAGCGCACCACCGAGATGAAGGCCGCCGCCCTCAAGCACGCACTCGAGCACGAGGCCGTCGACATCACGCTGCCGGGCATCCGTCCGCAGATCGGTCACCAGCACCTGATCAAGCAGATCATCGAGGAGGCCGAGGACATCTTCTGCGGCATCGGCTACACCGTCGAGTCCGGCCCCATGGTCGACACCTCCTACTACAACTTCACTGCGCTCAATGCTCCCATGGATCACCCGAGCCGCTCGGCCCGCGATACCTTCTACGTGGTCGACAACAACCCCGGCAGCGTCGCGCACCCCGAGGCACACGCCCATGGCGAGTCCGACGTGCTGCTCCGCACCCAGACTTCGGGCGTGCAGATTCACACCATGGAGTCGCAAAAGCCGCCCATCTACATGATCTGCCCGGGCACCGTCTATCGTCCCGACACGGCCGACGCCTGCCACCTGCCGCAGTTCAACCAGATCGAGGGCCTGGTCGTCGACGAGGGCATCACCTTTGGCGACCTCAAGGGCACGCTCGACTACTTTGTTAAGTGCATGTTTGGCGAGGATCGCAAGACGCGTTACCGCCCGCACTTCTTCCCCTTCACCGAGCCTTCCTGCGAGGTGGACGTGAGCTGCCACGTGTGCGGCGGCAAGGGCTGCAACTTCTGCAAGCACAGCGGCTGGATCGAGATCCTGGGCTGCGGCATGGTCGACCCCAACGTCCTTATCAACTGCGGCATCGACCCCGAGAAGTACACCGGCTTCGCCTTCGGTATTGGCGCCGAGCGCGTCGCGGCCCTACGCTACGACCTGCCGGACCTGCGCACGTTGATGACGGGCGACATGAGGTTCTTGAACCAGTTCTAGAACGCTTTCTTCTTAGTTGCAGTTTCCGGCTCAAAGCCGCATTTATGAAAGGAGACCAGTTATATGCGCGTTTCTTACGACTGGCTCAAGACCATGATCGATATTCCGGAGGATCCCAAGACCCTTTCGGACGAATATATCCGTACCGGCACCGAGGTCGAGGCAATCGACACCGTGGGCGAGTCCTTCGACCACGTGGTGACCGCCAAGGTGCTCACCAAGACCCCGCACCCCGATAGCGACCACATGTATGTGTGCTCGGTCGATGTGGGCGACAAGAATCTCGACGCCGACGGCAACCCCGCTCCGCTGCAGATCGTCTGCGGCGCGCAGAACTTCGAGGCTGGCGACCACATCGTCACGGCAATGATCGGCGCTGTGCTTCCCGGCGACGTCAAGATCAAGAAGAGCAAGCTTCGCGGCGTCGTGTCCATGGGCATGAACTGCTCTGCGCGCGAGCTCGGCCTGGGCGGCGACCACTCCGGCATCATGATCCTGCCCGAGGATACGCCCTGCGGCATGCCGTTTGCCGAGTACGTGGGCTCGAGCGACACCGTGCTCGACTGCGAGATCACGCCCAACCGTCCCGACTGCCTGTCCATGATCGGCATGGCCCGCGAGACCGGCGCCATCTTCGACCGCGATTTCCACGTTGAGCTGCCCGCCATCAAGGCCGAGACTGGCCGCGCGACCGACGACGAGCTTTCTGTCGAGATCGCCGACGAGGGCCTGTGCGACCGCTACGTCGCCCGCATCGTGCGCAACGTGAAGGTCGGCCCCTCGCCCGACTGGATGGTCAAGCGCCTCAACGCCCTGGGCGTGCGCCCGCACAACAACATCGTCGACATCACCAACTATGTGATGATGCTCACCGGTCAGCCGCTGCACGCCTTTGACCTGGACACCTTTGCCGAGCGCGATGGCCATCGTCGCGTGGTGGTTCGCGCCGCCCAACAGGACGAGAAGTTTACGACCCTCGACGGCGAGGAGCGCGTGCTCGACGCCGGCATGGGCCTCATCACCGACGGCGAGCGCCCCGTGGCGCTGGCCGGCGTTATGGGCGGCATGGATTCCGAGATCGAGGACGACACCGTCGACGTGATGGTCGAGAGCGCCTGCTTCAACGCCGGTCGCACTTCGCACACCAGCCGCGACCTGTCGCTGATCTCCGATGCCTCCATTCGCTTTGAACGCCAGGTCGATGAGACCGGTTGCGTGGATGTCGCCAACGTTACCTGCGCGCTCATCGAGGAGATCGCCGGCGGCGAGGTCGCTCCCGGCTACGTCGACGTTTTCCCCGCGCCCAAAACCATCGACAGCATTAAGCTGCGTCTGGCCCGCGTGCATGCCATCTGCGGCGCCGACATCGAGCCCGATTTTATCGAGCGTTCGCTCACTCGCCTGGGCTGCACCGTCGAGCGCGACGGCGAGGACTTTATGGTCACTCCGCCGAGCTTCCGCCCCGACCTGCCGCGCGAGATCGATCTGATCGAGGAGGTCCTGCGCCTATGGGGCATGGGCCGCGTGACGGCGACCATCCCGGCTGCCAAGAACCACATCGGCGGCCTGACCCGCGAGCAGAAGCTCACCCGCAAGGTCGGCGAGATTCTGCGCGCCTGCGGCCTCAACGAGACCACGACCTTTGGCTTTGCTGCTCCGGGTGACCTCGAGAAGATCCATATGTCCGCTGATGGTCGCGGTGTGCCTGTCGTGCTCATGAATCCGCTGGTTGCCGAGCAGACCGAAATGCGTCGTTCGCTTCTTCCCGGTCTTTTGCAATCCGTTGCCTACAACGAGGCCCACGGCACGACCAACGTGCACCTGTATGAGATCGGCACTCTTTTCCATGGCCGCGAGAACGCGAGCCTGCCGCGCGAGACGCAGTCCGTGGCAGGTGTGCTTACGGGTTCCTGGACCGATCAGACCTGGAATAACACTGTTGATAAGCTGCGCTTCTTTGCCGGTAAGGGCATTGTCGAAGAACTTCTTGAGCAGCTGCGCGTCCCTAAGGTGCGCTTCCGCGTGGCCGAGGGCGAGGGCTATGACTTCTTGCAGCCGGGCCGTGCCGCCGAGGTCCTTTCTGGCGGTACCGTGCTGGGCTGGGTGGGCGAGATTCACCCCGAGGCGCGCGAGGCCATGGATATCGATCAGATCGTGGTTGCCTTCGAGCTTGATCTTGACAAGCTTATCAAGGGAGCGCATAACCAGGAGAACTATCATGAGTTCTCGCCATTCCCGGCCGTTCAGCACGACCTCGCCATCGTTGTTCCCGACGAGGTGACCTGCGAAGACCTGCTGCAGCGCATCACGAGTGCCGGCGGCAAGCTGCTCGAGAGCGTGCGCCTATTCGACGTCTACCGCGATCCCATTCGCGTGGGCGTGGGCAAGAAGTCCATGGCGTTCTCGCTGACGTATCGCTCCGACGACCATACGCTCACGAGCGACGAAGTCGAGCGCGCGCACGGCAAGATCGTCACCAAGCTGTGCAAGGCAACGGGCGGCGAGGTTCGCAGCTAGTCTGGCACATGTTGCGATAGATGTATTTGGAGCACCCTGAATTTAGGGTGCTCCCTTGTTTTACCTGCGGACATGTTGATTGAGAGGTAGCTTTCTTGCCAAGTTGGAACATACATATCGCCGAGGCCGAAAAGCTCCTTGCACGCGACGGCTCCGTGGCGGCACTCGTGCGCGATCGCAATGCTTTCTTGTTCGGCAGCGTGGTTCCCGATGTCCCCGTGGGCTATATGGTGCCGGATATTGCCGACCCCATTCCGTATCGCATCACGCATTTTGCCGAATCTGAGCCTATCCCTAAGCCGCGTGCGCATGAGTTTTGGGATGGCTACGTGGTGCCGCTGCTGCACCACGCCGGCTGCGGCTCATGTGTGGAGACGACCACCATCGCTCAGGAGCGCGAACGCGTGAATCGCGTGCACTATCCGCATCGCTATGATGGCGTGCCGGACCTGCCCGCTGTTTCGCCTGCAGAATTCTCGACGCAGCCCGACGACGTAGAGCAGTCCCTGTTTGACCTTACGCTTGGCACGTGGGTGCACTTGCTTGCTGATAACATCTGGAACACCCGCGTAAACGAATACCTTGCGGCACGGGGCGGCAAACCCAGTGAGGAATTTCGCATTAAGAAACAGGGCGATTTCGATTGGTTTGGCAAAACGCTACGTCTCGAAAGCATCGTGCGCGCTACGCCGCGCCTTA
>CAJLVJ010000007.1 GCA_905210085.1 uncultured Collinsella sp.
ACCGCAGGAAGCTTGGATACGCCTAGGCGCGGTCCAAGAAATCGTCCGCACCCCCAAACAGGAACTATTTCACCGCAACTTTGTTTTTATTGGTGTAAAAGGCGGGCCATGCTTGGCGGCGGGTTTGTTATTCGTTTGTAAAGCCGAGTCGCGCTTGCGGTAAGGGTCTATCAGATGCCCGTAAGAAACCGCAGTTGGCGTGGGCGCTGCCCGATCGAGGCCGTATCTTTCCAAACAGCAAAGCGGGCAGGGTGCCCGCGAGTCGCATGTATGAAAGGAAGATCATGCTCGATCAGGCTTATTCTCGTCGTCAGTTCCTCGGCCTCGCTGGTGGTCTTGCCAGCATCGTCGGTCTCGGTCTCGTTGGTTGCGGCGGCACAGGCGCTTCTAGCGCCACCGACAAGGGTAGCGCCGCCGTTGCCGAGTCCGTCTCCGGCGAGGTGACCTACGACGGAGCCTCCTCGTTCCAGGCTCTCGTCGAGGCCGCTGCCGAGAAGTTCATGGATGCCAACCCGGACGTCTCCGTTTCCGGCTCGGGTAACGGTTCGGGCAAAGGCCTGACCGCTGTTGCCGCCGGCACCGTCACCATCGGTAACTCCGACGTCTTCGCCGAGACCAAGCTCGAGGCCGACCAGGTCAAGAACCTCGTCGACCACGAGGTCGCCGTCGTGGGCATGGGCCCCGTCGTCTCCAAGAACGTGACGGTCGACGACCTGTCCTTCGAGCAGCTCAAGGGCATCTTCTCCGGCCAGATTACCAACTGGAACGAGGTCGGCGGTGACGACGCCACCATCGTCGTGCTCAACCGCAAAGCCGGCTCCGGTACCCGCGCCACCTTCGAGGCAGCCGTCTTTGGTGACGAGGCCGTCGACTTTAAGGGCGACGCCGAGCTCGACAAGTCCGGTGATGTCCAGACTCAGATGGCCAGCACCGACAATGCCATCTCCTACCTCGACTTCTCGCACTTCGACGACTCTAAGTTCAACGCCATCAAGGTCGAGGGCGTGGAGCCCAAGAGTGCAAACGTCACCGACGACTCCTTTAAGATCTGGGCTACCGAGCACATGTACTGCGCAAAGGACGCCGACGACGCCACCAAGGCATTCCTGGAGTTCATGCTTTCCGACGATGTCCAGGGCAAGCTCGTCGAGGAGCAGGGCTTTATCCCCGTCTCTGCCATGAAGGTCGTTAAGGACGCCAGTGGCAAGGTTTCTGCTAAATAAGTAATCGCCTCGGAAAGGTTTGCAATGGCAAAGCAACTGCCAAAGCGCGACCTTGAGAACGTGGGCCTGGGCGTCACGGGCGCGTGCGTAGCGCTCGTGACGCTTGTCGTTGCCGCGCTCATCTTTATGGTCGCCCAGAAGGGCCTCTCGGCTTTTCTCAAGGACGGCGTTTCGGTCGTTGAGCTCTTCACCGGCACCAAGTGGGACCTGGCCAACACGGCTAAAAACGGCCTGCCCTACACCGGCGCCCTGCCCCTGATCGTCACCTCGTTTGCGGTCATGGTGCTCTCCACGCTTATCGCACTGCCCATCGCTATCGGCTCTGCTATCTTTGCGGTCGAGATTAGCCCTAAGTTTGGCTCCAAGATTTTTCAGCCGCTTATTGAGCTTTTGACCGGCATTTCCTCGGTCGTCTTTGGCCTGATCGGCTTTCACGTGGTCGTTGGCCTTATGAAGAGCGTTTTCCACGTGAGTACGGGTCTGGGCATCCTGCCCGGCGCCATCGTGCTGGCCGTCATGATCCTGCCGACCATGACCACCCTTTCGGTCGATGGCCTGCGCGCCGTGCCCGATAACTATCGTCAGGGCTCGCTCGCGCTGGGCTACACCCGCTGGCAGACTATCTGGCACGTGGTGCTCAAGTCCGCCATGCCGTCGCTCATGACCGCGGTCATCCTTGGCATGACGCGCGCCTTTGGCGAGACGCTCGCCGTGCGCATGGTTATCGGCGGTATCGAGGCCATGCCGATGTCGCTGCTGTCGCCGGCGTCCACCATCACCACCACGCTCACCACGTCTATGGCGGTCTATGCCGAGGGCTCGGCCCAGGACGATGTTCTGTGGGCGCTTGGTCTGCTGCTGATGGGCATGAGCCTCATCTTCATCCTGATCATCCACCTTATCGGCCGCAAGGGGGCGAAGGCTCGTGGCTAGCACGCGCATCCATGTCGACGAGGCGAGACTCGGGCGAGTCCAAAAACAGGACCGCATCGCCACGGGCGTGTTGACGGCGATCGTCGCCATCGTCATGCTCATTGTCGTCTCCATGGTGGCCTATATCCTGTTCGAGGGCATCTCGACGCTGTTCCAGCCGGGCTTTCTCACGCAGCCCGCGCGCGCCAACGGAACCCAGGGCGGTGTGCTCTATCAGCTGTTCGACTCGTTCTATCTGCTGCTGATCACCCTAGGTATCTCGGTGCCCATCAGCCTGGGTGGCGCGGTCTTCCTGGTCGAGTACGCACCCGACGGACCCATCCGCGACATCGCCTCCACCGCCATCGAGACGCTGTCCTCGCTGCCTTCCATCGTCGTCGGCATGTTCGGTTTTCTGGTGTTCTCGGTGCAGCTGGGCTGGAAGTATTCCATCATCTCCGGTGCCGTCGCGCTCACCATGTTCAACATCCCCATTCTGGTGCGCGTAATCCAGCAGGCGCTCGAGGACGTGCCACAGGCCCAGCGCGATGCGTGCCTGGCTATGGGCCTCACCCGCTGGGAGGCCACGCTGCACATCCTGATCCCCGAGGCCATGCCCGCCATCGTGACCGGTATCGTGCTTTCGGCCGGCCGCGTGTTTGGCGAGGCCGCGGCGCTGCTCTTTACCTCGGGCATGAGCTCGCCGGTGCGTCTGAACTTCTTGAGCTTTAACCTGTCGAGCCCCACCTGCGCCTGGAACGTGTTCCGTCCCGGCGAGGCGCTCGCCGTGCACATCTACAAGATCTATGGCGAGGGCAGTCCCGAGGCCCAGCAGATAGTCTGGGGCACCGCGGCACTGCTGATGATTTGCGTGCTGCTGTTTAACGTAGTTGCCCGTATCGTGGGCAAGCAACTGGCAAGGAGGATGACGGCCGAATGAGCGAGATAAATGCAACGCCTGCAACCGAAGCGGCATCGTCCGAGAACCAGGACTTCCTGTCGAGCGTGGGGGAGAGCGAGAAGCGCGTGCGCGTAAGCGGCAAGGCCGTGAGCGATGAGGTCGTGCTCTCCACCAAGGACGTCAACGTGTACTATGGCGACCACCATGCGCTACACGACACGTCGCTCGACTTTCACAAGGGCGAGATCACGGCGCTCATTGGGCCTTCGGGCTGCGGTAAGTCGACCTTCTTGCGCAGCCTCAACCTTATGAATCGCGAGATTCGCGACTGCCGTGTGGAGGGCGAGATCGACTACCGCGGGCGCAACGTGAATACCAAGACCGAGAACACGTACGAGCTGCGTCGCTCCATTGGTATGGTGTTCCAGCAGCCCAATCCTTTCCGCAAGTCCATTCGCGACAACATCACGTTTGCGCTCAAGCGCCACGGCATCACCGACCGCGACGAGCTTGATCGTATGGTCGAGGAGAGCCTGCGCGGTGCGGCGCTGTGGGACGAGGTCAAAGACAAGCTCGACAAGAGCGCCTACGCGCTTTCGGGCGGTCAGCAGCAGCGCCTATGCATTGCGCGTACGCTGGCGCTCAACCCCGATGTGATTCTATTTGACGAGCCTTGCTCAGCGCTCGACCCCATCTCGACGCTGGCGATCGAGGACCTTATGTCGTCGATCGTTGCCGACCGCGCCATCGTTATCGTGACGCACAACATGGAGCAGGCGTCGCGCGTGTCCAACCGCACGGCGTTCTTCTACATGGGTGATATGGTCGAGTACGACGAGACTGACGAGATTTTCCAACGGCCCAAGGATAAGCGGCTGAATGATTACCTCACCGGCATGTTCTCCTAGTCCGGGACATGCTTGAGGCCCGCGGCGGCCACGGTTACCGCGGGACTGATTGGAGAGGCGGATCATCTCTTGCGGGAGATGGCCCGCCTTTTTGTGTCGTGTGCGGCCCGGCTTTTCGCTGCTATCATGGACAACGTTGAATTTCTACGAAGGAGCAGGGCATATGGCGATTCTTTTGGGATGCGATTCCGTCAGCCTAGAGTTTCCCACCAAGCATATTTTCGATAGCGTGACGCTCGGCGTGGACGAGGGCGACCGTATTGGTATCGTCGGCAAAAACGGCGACGGCAAGTCGACGCTGCTGAGCGTGCTCGCCGGTACGCTGGAACCCGATGACGGACGCGTGACGCACCGCCGCGACACCACGATCGGATTGCTCGGCCAAAAGGACAACCTGGTCGATACCGACACCGTGCATCATGCCGTCGTCGGCGACACGCCCGAGTACGAGTGGGCGTCGAGTCCGCGTACGCGCCAGATTCTGGCTGGCCTTATTAGCGATGTGCCCTGGGAGGGCACGGTGGGCGAGCTTTCGGGCGGTCAGCGCCGTCGCGTGGACCTCGCGCGCCTGCTGATCGGCGACTTCGACGTGCTCATGCTCGACGAGCCCACCAACCACCTGGACATGCGCACCATCAACTGGCTCGCGCGTCACTTAAAGGCTCGCTGGCAGCGCGGCCAGGGCGCGATGCTCGTGGTCACGCACGACCGCTGGTTCTTGGACGAGGTCTGCACCAGCATGTGGGAAGTCCACGACGGCCAGGTCGATCCCTTCGAGGGCGGCTATTCGGCATACATCCTACAGCGCGTAGAGCGCGACCGCATGGCCGCGGTTACCGAGGAGCGCCGTCGCAACATGGCACGCAAGGAGCTCGCGTGGCTGAGCCGCGGTGCCCAGGCGCGTTCCACCAAGCCCAAGTTTCGCGTGGATGCCGCTCGCGAGCTCATCGCCGACGTGCCGCCCGTGCGCGACGAGCTGGAGCTCAAGCGCCTGGCGGTGAGCCGCCTGGGCAAGCAGGTTATCGACGTGGTCGACGTGGACGCCGGCTATACGGATACCGATGGCGCGCCCAAGCAGGTGCTCTCCGACGTGACCTGGCTCATCGGTGCGGGCGACCGCTATGGTCTTTTGGGCGAGAACGGCGCTGGCAAGTCGACACTGCTCGATGTGATCCAGGGTAAGATTGAGCCCACGCGCGGCCGTGTGAAGATTGGCCAGACGGTGCGCTTTGGCGTGCTGTCGCAGCAGCTCGAGGAGCTCGAACCCTACATGGGCGACACGATCCGCGAGGTGCTCGGCAACTATAAGAAGTACTACGTCATCGACGGCAAGGAAACTTCGCCCGAGAAGCTCTGCGAGCGCCTGGGCTTTACGACGCAGCAGCTCTGGAGCCGCATCGGCGATCTTTCGGGCGGCCAGCGCCGTCGCCTGTCGCTGCTGCTGACGATCCTGGACGAGCCCAACGTGCTCATCCTGGACGAGCCCGGCAACGACCTGGATACCGACATGCTCGCGATTGTCGAGGACCTGCTCGACGGCTGGCCCGGCACGTTGATCCTGGTGACACACGACCGCTTCTTGATGGAGCGCGTGACCGACCAGCAGTGGGCGCTGATCGACGGTCACCTGACGCATATGCCCGGCGGCGTCGACCAGTACCTGCGTCTGTGCAATGCCACCGCCGAGGGCGAACCCGTGGGCGCGCCGAGTGCCAAGACCGGCACGTTCGACACCGGTGCTGCGGCAGCTGCGGCCGAAAAACCCAAGTCGAGCGGCCAGCCCAATGGCCTTTCCAACGCCGAGCGCCAGAAGCTCCGCCGCGAGGTGAGCTCGCTCGAGCGCAAGATGGAGACGCAGCGCGCCCGCGTGGAGGAGGCCGAGGCCGCGATGGCCCAGGTCGACCCCACCAACTACACGGCGCTGGGCGAGCAGCAGGCAAAGATCGACGAGGCTCACGCCGCCATGGACGAGCTGGAGATGGCGTGGCTCGAGGCGAGCGAGAAGCTCGAGGGTGAGGAGTAGGCGAGGATGATCAAGGCCGCGTTTTTCGATATCGACGGCACGTTGCTGAGCTTTAAGAACCATCGGATTCCGTCGTCGGCGCAGCAGGTGCTCGACAGTTTTCATGAGCAGGGGATTGCGTGCGTGATTGCCACGGGCCGCCCGACCTACCAGATGCCGGATTGGCTGTTCGACTTGGGATGGGATGCGTACATTACGCTTTCGGGCCAGCACTGCTTTGATGCCGAGGGCGTCTATCGCAGCTGTCCGATCGATCCGGACGACGTTGCGGTGATTGTGGACCAGGTGGCGCAGGGGCGCTACGACTCGCTGTGCATGCAGGGCGAGAACTCGTTTGTGAACCGCCTGTCCGAGCGCGTGGTGACGGCTGCCGACAATGCCGGAATCTCGTATCACGAGGAGCCTTTTGAGCATGCTTTCGATGCACCGGTTTACCAGTTCTGCGCCTTTGTGGACCCGGCCGACGAGCATATCGTGACCGACGCTGTGGCGCATTCGCTTACCACGCGCTGGTGTGATCTGTTCTGCGACATAATCCCCGCTAGCGGCGGCAAGGACCTGGGCGTGGTAGCGACGCTGGAGCGCCTGGGTGTCGATGCGAGCGAGGCGATTGCCTTTGGCGATGGCGAGAACGACCTGTCGATGTTTTCCGCCGTGGGCACGAGCGTGGCCATGGGTAACGCGCAGGATACGGTGAAAGCTGCAGCGACCTATGTGACGACCGCCGTGGACGACGACGGGATCTATAACGCCGCGAAGTACTTTGGACTGTTATAGCTGCGGCTCGGCACTTGGGGACGTTCCTTATCTGCCGGCACCTGGGGACACTCCTTGCGGGGCGTCCCCATTTTGTTTTCGTCCCGCACGTTTTGTGAAACACGGCTAACTTTTAGGCAAAGTAGTAAGACATGGGCAACTTTTGCGGTAAAGTAAGCTGTGAAAAGTATCCAAAGGCTAACTAGCAATCATCGCGAAAGGCGGCCCATGGCCCTACGTGAATCCGGAGAAGACTATCTCGAATCGATCTACGTTCTGTCGGAACGTCAGGGCATCGTGCGCTCGATCGACGTTGCGGAGTACCTCGGCGTAACCAAGGCGAGCGTTTCCAAGGCCATGGCGACGCTGGAAAGCAACGGCTATGTCGAAATGGGCAAACGAGATGTTCATCTGACAGAGCGCGGTCTGGAGGTCGCGCGCCAAATGTGGGAGCGCCACTGCTTTTTCGTGGGGCTTTTGGAGGATGCAGGCGTATCGGCCGAGGTGGCGTCGCAAGAGGGCTGCCACATGGAGCACTGCCTGAGCGAGGAGAGCTTTGAGAAGCTAAGATCGATGCTGGGACGGGAAGATGTGGCGGGTCCAACAACGGAAGCCTAACTGACCCACAGTGGCGCGGAGTTCACGCAAAGCGCGAACCAGCGACCGGGACCAGCGGCCCTTTCGGCCAAGTCCATTTCAGCTAAGGAACCCCGCCAGCAAGCGATGCCCAAGAACCGCCAGCTGTGTCAATGCAGGCCGGGGCCGGGCTTGGTTTTGAAAACACTCCGCAGCGCGAGGCCCGTCTTCAAAACCAAGCCCGGCCCCGGCCGGACAGCCCACGAACGCTACAGGTTCTTGACACCCATCGCGCGCATGGCGTTCAGGATGGCGATGATCGCCACGCCTACGTCGCCGAACACGGCAAGCCACATGTTGGCGATGCCGAGCGCCGCAAGCACCAGAATCAGCAACTTAATGCCCAGCGCAAAGATGATGTTCTGCCAAACAATCGACATGGTCTTGCGCGCCACGCGGATCGCGCGGGAGATGTTGGACGGCTTGTCATCCATGAGCACGACGTCCGCCGCCTCAATTGCGGCGTCCGAGCCCATAGCGCCCATGGCGATGCCCACATCGGCGCGCGTGAGCACGGGTGCGTCGTTGATACCGTCGCCGACAAAGGCGAGCTTGCCCTTGCCGCTTTCGGCTGCCAGCAGCGCTTCAACACGCTCGACCTTGTCGCCCGGCAGCAGCTGCGCGTGGAACTCGTCGAGCCCCAGCCGCTTGGCCACCGCAGCAGCCACTTCCTCGCGGTCGCCCGTGAGCATGACGGTGCGCTTGACGCCGGCGGCGTGCAGGTCGCGGATCGTCTGCTCTGCATCGGCCTTTATGGTGTCGGCAATTACAATGTGGCCGGCATAGATGCCATCGACTAGCACGTGGAGGATGGTGCCGACGACCTCGCAATCGGGCGCTTCGACTCCGGCCGCGGCGAGCATCTTTGCGTTGCCAACGACGACGTGCTTGCCGTCGATGGTTGCCGTCACGCCGTGGCCCGCGTCGTTGGCGGAGTTGCTAACGCGCTTGGGGTCGACCTCGCCCTGGTAGGCGACACGTACGGACTGCGCGATGGGGTGATCGGAGAACGACTCAGCAAGGGCTGCGACTTCGAGCAACGACTGCTCGGTATAGCCGGCCTCGGGGTGTACCGCGACCACCGAGAACGTGCCGTTGGTGAGGGTGCCCGTCTTGTCAAAGACGACGGTGTCCACGTCGGCGAGCGTCTCGAGGTAGTTAGAACCCTTGATGAGAACGCCCAGCTTGGACGCGCCGCCGATGCCGCCAAAGAAGCTGAGCGGGACGCTGATCACGAGCGCGCACGGGCAGCTGACGACCAGGAATGTCAGGCCGCGCAGGATCCAGTCGGACCAGGCGCCGGTGACCAAGCCGCCGCCGAGCGCGAGTACCGCGGCAGCGCCGGTGACGGCGGGCGTGTAGATGCGGGCAAAGCGCGTGATGAAGTTCTCGGTGCGCGCCTTCTTTTCGCTGGCGTTTTCTACGAGCTCCAGGACGCGCGCGACGGTGGACTCGCCAAAGGGCTTGGTGGTGCGCACGTGGATGAGCCCCGTCATGTTGATGCAGCCGCTGATGATATCGTCTCCGGTTTTGGCCGGGCGGGGGACCGACTCACCGGTAAGGGCGGCGGTGTCGAGCTGGGTTTCGCCTTCGACGATGACGCCGTCGATGGGCACGCGCTCGCCGGGCTTGACCACAATCACGGTGCCGACGGCGATGTCATCGGGGAAGACCTGTTCGAGCGTGCCGTCGGGTTGCTCGACGTTGGCGTAGTCGGGTGCGATGTCCATCATGGCGCTGATCGATTTACGGCTTTTGCCCACGGCGTATGCCTGGAACAGCTCGCCGACCTGGTAGAACAGCATGACAGCGGCGCCTTCGGCCATGTGCGGGTCGGTATCGGGGAAGAGCACCATGGCAAACGCGCCGATGGTCGCGACTGCCATAAGGAAACTCTCGTCGAAGGCCTTGCCGCGGCGGATGTTATTGAATGCCTTTTGCAGTACGTCGTAGCCGGCAATCAAAAACGGCACGAGGAACAGCACAAAGCTGGCGTAGATGTCGCCCGGGGTGCCGAATGCGGCAGTGAGGGTGCCGAGCTCATCGAGGGCGTACACCACGGCAAAAATGCCCAGCGCTACCAGGATGCGGTTGCGCTTATGCTCGAGTGATTCTTTTTTCTTGCGCTTCTTCTTTTTCTTTTTGGGGTCGGCGGTGGCCATGACTCGTATCCTCACATTTGAATGTATGAACACTCGCTCATATAATTTCGCGAGCAAAGGCAGCGGCAATCGCGGCCTTGCAGGTTGGCGTAAACCTGGGCTAGAGAATGATCTCGCAGTCCGGCTCGGCGTCGGCCGTAAACTCTACAACGCGGTTGAGCACCTCGTCGAACTCAGCATCATCAGCCTCGAGCGTCAGCTTCTGGGTCATAAAGTTGACGGACACGGATTTGACGCCCTCGAGCTTGGCCAGCTCGTCCTGAAGCTCACGCGCGCAGTTGGCGCAGTCGATCTCGTCGAGTTTAAACTGCTTTTTCATGGTGGGTTCCTTTCTCTGTATTTGCGGCTTGGGTGCAGGCCGCGCTGGTACCGTGGTTGGTCGCTATTCGCAGATGTGGCTCATGCCTTGGTTGAGCATGGTGTAGACGTGGTCGTCGGCGAGCGAGTAGAGGATATTGCGCCCGTCGCGCCGGAATTTAACCAGGTGCGACTGCTTGAGTGTGCGCAGCTGGTGCGACACCGCGGACTGCGAGGTTTCGGTCGCTTCGGCGATGTCTGCCACGCAGAGCTCGCGGCCCATGAGGGCATAGAGGATCTTGATGCGCGTGGTGTCGCTGAAGACCTTGAACAGGTCGGCGAGGTCGTAGAGAAGCTCCTCGTCGGGAAGGTCCTCGGGCGAGCAGGTGGTCGGGATCGCGGGTTCGGTGGCCTCGATGTCGAGTTTCGTTTCATCAACGCGGATGCTCATTGCAATATCCTTTCATATGAACATGCGCTCATATAATTTACTTTCGATTATATGAGTGCATGTTCATATGTCAATGACGTTCAGGTAATTCGTTGTACAAAATGATGGGGAATAGTGGACGAGATCCCGGACTGAGCGTTTTTTGATAGTCGATGCCAAGGTGGGTACCCTCGTGCCGTGCAAAAAATGGAGCATTCTGCAACTATAGGGGGTCCGCTAATTTATTGCAGGTCATATAATGCAGTTCAAGAGTTATCTTAGGGTGTTAATCCGATGAGTTCTTCCTCAAATGTTGCCTAACGCTCTCACGCAAGAGTGATTTCGCTCCACATTTGGATCCACTCGAGGGTGATAGACACCCGACCCTGCTGAATACTCGCAATTTTGCACATCGCTAGGGTACCCACCTTGTTAGCCGGTCTAGCTTCCGGCCCCGAAGATCCTGCCCTCGGGCGCGAGGCTGCTTGTTTGGGCAAATGATGGGCTGTCGGATTCGACAGTCTGCATGTCATCGATTGCCAGAACTTCATTAATTGTCGGGTCATCCAGCGTGATGCCTTCGAGCGTTGCTTTTTCGAGGTCGATTCGTTGACGCTCTTCGGAATCCTGGCGAAGCTGCTTCTGAATTTGCTTTTTCTCTTCTATAAACCTTCTGAGCACAAACTGTCTCAGGTCCTCTTGCATGATTTGAAAGTCTTTTGGCAGACGCGAGGGGCGTACGCCCTCTTTCCGCTGGATTGCTTCCATGACCCTAACAAAAGAGCTGGCATGCATAAAGGAATAACGGCTGACGGTGATGATTCCGTACCCCATGGACGCAAGTGCATTCTTGCGCTCCTCATCGATGGCGCGGTCTTCTTCCGCGTCATGATAAAAACCGTTGTATTCAATGTCTGTGCGAGATTTCTTTAGATACGCATCCATAAAGAACTTTTTGCGTCTCGTGAGATTCTTTGCGGCAGTGGTGACCTGCACCTCGTAATCGGTCTCAATTCCCTTAATACCAAGCCCTCCTTCGCTTTTGGGCAGCGTTAGCATCATGACAAATGCCGTTTCCATGGGAGACCGGCATCCGTCGCGTACACATTGGATCGCCTTTCGGGCAAGGGCCAGACCGTCGCATCTGGTAATGGAATTAAAGAACTGCTTTAACCTCTCGGTCGAGGTGAGCGCGAAACGCTCGGTATAGGAGGTGGAAGAGTCGGTTCCAAGGGAATAAGCGCCGCACAGTTCAAAGTAGTACTCCACTAGTTCGCGAAAAGAAAGATAGGTGGCGGCCTGAAGTGCGCAAAGCTCAACGCCAACAATGAAGATGCCATCTTTGAGCTCTATAAAGCGTGAGTTCGAGAATCGTTTTGAAGACACGTGGCATTGACAGTTCATTGCATAGCGCGCATTCCTGCGATGAAACACCATCACCTCGAGGCAATCATTTGCATCGAGGGAAACATCATGTTTGGTGAGCCATTCTGCGGCTGCGTCAAGGAGCGTTACGGTGGGACATGATTCGTAAATCGCGGTAGGGTTACAGGACTCGATGCCTTTCGCAGACACCGAATGCGCGGCCTGGTAGACCGCTTTTGCAGTGGTATGTGACAATACGATACTCATGGTATATATCGTGTCAGCTAATGCCGTGTTGACGGCGCTGAGTGGAAAAGCCGTTTTAGAGGTCTAACCAAATGCTGTCCAAAAGCTTGACGCAATTATGAGTTGGTATGCCCTAAATAAACGTTTTTGCAGCTCGGCTATAGCATAGAAATACTCAATTGCTGCACATTTGATAGTGATGCATCACCATCCGACAACGAATTACGTGTCGGGAATTGGCCGAAATCGTTCGCAATGAGTGTTCAGAATTTGTGATGGCAGGTTTATTTGTGGAACGTAGGGCGGCCCCGCTGCGGGGTTTCCCGCTGCGAGGCCGCCCGTGATCTACGCCGGAGTTTGTCGTAGACGTTTCTACTTGTCAAACAGGTTCTTGAGGTTGAACTCGGCTTGGACGGTGCGGAGCATGAGGTCGGTGTCGTCGAGGCCCAGGTGCTGCTCGTTGGCGTCGGCGGCGAGGGTGCCACGGCGGCGCGCCCAGTTCTCGAGCGCGGCGGGCGCGGACTCGCGGGGGAGCGAGCGCACGTCGGCGTCCAAGCTGCGGCAGATCTGGCGCGAATCGATGACGATGATCTTGCCGGCGCGGCGTGCCTCGGCGTAGCCGTCCAGGTGGATCTTGAACCAGCTGTCCTCAAAGGCGGCGTTGTGTGCCATGTACGGGTACTTCTTCATAAGCTTGAGCAGCTGCTTTTGCAGCTCTTTGTTCTCGCGGAAGGGCGTTTTGCCGTCGATGTCGTCCCAGGTGATGTGGTGGATATTCGACAGCGGCACATCCTCGCCGCGGTAGATATCGGGCAGGCCGCAGTAGTGTGCCTCGGCGTCGTGCGGGACGGCGTCGCTGGTGAGCTCCATGATCTCCCAGCCCACGTTGATGATGTAGCCGCGCTCGGGTGCACGGCCGGTGGTCTCGATGTCGATGCCGAGCACTGTGCCTTGGATAGGCTTGCGGGCGTACGCCACGCCGAGCGCGTCGCGGTCGCCGCGGATCTCGCGCATGACGGACGCGGCGGTGCGCTTTTGCATCTTGCCGATGGCGGCGCAGGTGTCGGCGTCGGACAGACCGCGCGAAAGCGTCGCGGGCGTCACGTTGCGCAGGCGCGCCTCGCCAATCTGGTCGCACAGGTCGCGGTTGCGGTCAGCCAGGTCGCGCACGGTGGCAAAGTCGAAGCTGGGGTCGCCCTCGGCGGTAAAGTACTCGGTTTCGAGCACCTTAAGGGCCTCTTCGCCCTTCTGGCGCTCGGACTCCATGGCGCCATGATCGCCATAGATAAACATGGGAATAAACGGCTGGCGCTCGTATTCGAGTGCTTGTGAAACGTTCATATAACTGCTCCTTGGATGGGCCGCGTCGTGCGGCTTTGAGTCATTAAGATGTGGCGAGATGATAGTTTACCATGGGCAACTATTGGCATCGCGCCTAGGATAACTACAATACCCTAGTTGACCGCTAGGACTTTTACAATGCTGCCGAAAGACACGAAAGGTTCCATCCGTCATGGGTTTGTTGATTGATATTCTGCTCGACGCCGGCAAGGACACGCTCTCGCTGGTGCCGTTTTTGTTGGTGACGTATCTGGCCCTCGAGACCCTGGAGCACGTTGCGGGCGACAGCGTTAACGGCGCCATCAAGCGCGCCGATGCCGCGGGCCCCGTGGTTGGCTCGTTGCTGGGCATGGTGCCGCAGTGCGGCTTTTCGGCAATGGCGGCCACGCTGTATGCCGGTCGTGTCGTGACATTGGGTACGTTGGTGGCGGTGTTCCTTTCGACTTCCGATGAGATGCTGCCGCTGTTGCTCGCCGAGCAGGTGCCCGTGCAGACCATGGCGATGCTTTTGGCTTCGAAGGCACTGATCGCGCTGGTCACGGGCTTTATCGTGGACGCCGCCATTCGCGGCCTGCGTCGTAACGCTCGCGCACATGCGGCGATTCGCCGTACCGTGCTGGGGACCGCTGCTAATCCGGCTCATGTGAACTGCGCGCACGACGACCACACTGGCGGTGACATCATCGACGAGGTGGCCGAGGCGGGCGTGAGCGCCGATCACATCCATGAGCTGTGCGAGCGCGACCATTGCGGTTGCGATGAAGACGAGGACGAGCACGAACACGGACATGGCCACGATCACGGTCATGAGGACGAGCATGAACACCATGATGGCCACGGTCACTCCCACTCTCACGAGGGCGCGCCCCTCCTGTCGATTATTCGCAGCGCCATCTCGCACACCGTGCAGGTATCGGTATTCATTTTTCTGGTGACGCTGATTCTGGTCGCCGTGCTCGAGACGTTCGGCGAATCGGCGATTGAGCAGTTCTTGCGCGGTAACGAGACGCTTGCGGTCCTGGGCTCGGCACTCGTCGGCCTGATCCCCAACTGCTCGGCCAGCGTCGTCATCACGCAACTGTACCTGGAAGGCGCGCTGCAGCTGGCCCCGATGCTCGCCGGCACGCTCATTTCCGCCGGCGTGGGCTACCTGGTGTTGTTCCGCACCAACCGCAGTGCCCGCGAGAACGTCATGTTCCTGGTCATGATGTACGTCATCGGCGCCGGTTGGGGTCTTATCCTTTCTGCCTTTGGCCTCTAAGTAGATTATTGGGACATGTCTTACGATCTACCCCTGTGACCAGGGCATTCCCCGCTGCCAAAACAAAAAGGTAGATTTTTAGGCATGTCCCAAAAATCTACCTTGGTTAGCGCAGCAGCTCGGTGAGGTTTCGCTTAAAACGAGCGCGGTCTTCGCTGGTAAATGCCGCCGGTCCGCGAGTGCGTCCGCCGGCGCGGCGCACCTTCTTTTCCTCGTGGCGAATAAACAGCTGCATGTCGATGGTCGCTTTGTCGTAGACGCGCCCGCGCACACCGATTGCGGCGGCATCGCGGCCGAGCACCATGCTCGCCAAGCCAATGTCCTGCGTCACGACTACGTCGCCCGCCTGCAGGCGTTCGACAATGGCAAAGTCGGCGCTGTCGGCGCCCACGCTCACATCGAGCGTCGTGACCCAAAAGCCGCGTCGCGCGTGCTCGGCATCGCGCGGGTCGTCGCGGCGAATGTGCCGTTCCAAGTTTTGCGTGCTGTTGCCGGCGATAACAACGGCGACGCCCGCCCGCCGCGCGCAGTCAATCGACTCGCGCGTGACCGGGCAGGCGTCGGCATCAATAAAGAGCGTTCGCGGCATCTAGTGCACCAGTTTGCCAAATTGAATAGCGCGAACAATCAGCGTTACGCCAAACACCAGCAGCGCGGCGCCGCTAAAGATGACGAGCATCTTGGCCGACCACAGCGGATAGATAAACACGAACATGCCGGCGATGATGGAGAGTGCGCCGCTCAGGATGGCGAGGGCACGGTTGGACGAAAGCTCGGACTCCAGAATGGACATGACACCTTCGACAATCCAGCCAAAGCCGGCCACGATAACCACCATCGTGGTGAGCGTCGCGGTCGAGAAGGCCTGGTTGCGCAGGATTATGACGCCGCCCAAGATAATGAGTAGGTTGGAGATGATGCTCGTCACGCGCCAGCCGGTGGGCAGCAGCGGCTCAAAAATGGCAGTGAACAGCCTGATGGCTGCCGTAATCACAAAGTAGAAGCCCAGGACGGTCGTCAAAAAGACGAGGGACTTGGCGGGTGCAAAAAGCAGCGCGATACCAGCAATGAACGCCACGACGCCCGTGATGGCGTAGATCCAGCGCACGGCCTTGACGGCTTTGCCCGCCATGCTTTTCTCGTCAAATCCAAACTGGCTCGATTTTTGGTCATCGTTCTTAAAGATGCCCATAATGTCTTCTTTCCGTGCTGTGCACGTCGCGTTCATTGCTCTCCGTGCGGCGTACGCCAAAAGTGTTGCAACAAGTATCGCCCAAGGGCGCCGATGCATGGGGCGGGAAGGACGAATTGCCGCCCCACATTCCCGAATTGCTACTTTTGTTCCCGCTCCAGTGAGGATTAATCAACAATTGTAGAACATTGCAGCCCTGTTCGTTATTGCCTACGTTTTAGGTTAGATTTTCCTAAGGACAATTGGCTTGTATTGGGGGTCCCTATGAACGAAGCAGTTCCCGAGGCACCGTCGAGTGTCGAATCGATGGCAAAGCAAGGTTGCGAAAAGCTCGGCTTGAACGCGTTTGATGCGTTGGTTCGCCGCGCCCGTACGTGTCGTCGCTTTGACGAGTCCATGCGCGTGCCGCGTGAGTTTTTGTTCGAGCTGGCAGAGCTGGCTCACCTGACTCCCTGTGGTGCCAATGCTCAGCGTCTGCGTTTTCATGTGGTGAGCGGTGCCGTGGATTGCGCGCGCGTATTTGATGAGCTTGCATGGGCCGGCGCGCTTAAGGATTGGCCGGGTCCTGCCGAGGGCGAGCGCCCGACCGGCTACATCGCGATTCTTGCTGAGCGCGCCGTTCCGGGCAAGCCCGCCGCTCCCATTACCGATGTCGACACGGGCATTGCCGCGCAGACGATGATGCTCGCCGCCCGCAGCGCCACGCCCGAGGTGGCAGCTTGCATGTTCAAGGCCTTTACGCCCCACGCGATCGATGCCATGGGGCTCGATAACGACAAATATGAGCTCAAGCTGATCATGGCGTTTGGCGTTCCGGCCGAGACACAGGTGATCGATGCGATCGATTCCAACCCCGACGGCTCCATCAATTATTGGCGCGACGAGGCGCGGGTGCACCACGTACCCAAGCGTCCGCTTGCCGACGTGCTGCTGTAGTTGTGCGTCGTTGCGGCGCAATCCGGCGGCAAAATCACCACAAAGACTCCTGTCCCCTTTGTGGTGGTACGAGGGGAGGGCATGTGGCCGATCTGTATTTGGTGCGGCATGGGCAGACTGAGCTCAATGTGCAGAGCATTTTGCAGGGCTGGCACGATTCGCCGCTTACGGCGCGCGGGCGTCAGCAGGCGCTGGCGACGCGCGCGGCGTTTGAGGCGCACGGCGTGGCCTTTGATCATGTGTATTCCTCGCCGTTGGGCCGGGCGCGGCATACGGCCGAGCTTATCGTTGGCGAGGGCCGTTCCATTGAGCTGGTCGATGACCTGCGTGAGTGGCATTTTGGCTCGCTGGAGGGCACATCAAATCGCGAGATGCCGCCGCAGCCCTGGGGCGATTATCCGGTGGCCTTTGGTGGCGAGTCGGAAGTGCGGCTTCAGTCGCGCATGGTCGCGGCGCTGTCCCGCATCATGGCCAGGCCGCAGCACGACTGCGTGCTGGCGGTTTCCCACGGCTCAGCCTGCCAGGAGTTTCTTGAGTATGTGACTGGCGAAGGGGAGCAACCCGACAACGGTGCCGTGCTTCATTTTGGCTATTGCGACGGGGCGTTTTCGCTCTTGGGTTGGTAACGAACGAAAGGACCCCTATGAATAAAGATCTGTATCTGGTCCGTCATGGACAGACGATATTCAACCTTAAGCGTATCATTCAGGGGTGGAGTGACTCGCCGCTTACGCAGTTGGGTTGCGACCAGGCGGCGCGCGCCGGCATGTTTTTACGTGCGCGTGGCATTGAGCCCGATCATGCCTACACCTCCACGCTTCATCGCACCGAGCAGACTATCGCCAACTTGTGGCCGGGCTTGGCGTACGAGCGCCTGGACGGCCTGCGTGAGTGGTTCTTTGGCGACTTTGAGGCCGAGCGCGTGGTGCTCATGCCCGAGCGCCCGTGGCGCGACTTCTATCGCCAGTTTGGCGGCGAGGGCCAGATGCAGGTGCGCGAGCGCATGGTGGCGACGTTGACCGAGCTTATGCAGCGTCCGGACCATACGTGCGTGCTCGCGGTAAGCCATGGCTCGGCCATCAAGGAGTTCATGGACCACGTGAAGGGTGCGGCGGCCGACGAGCGCGATCGCGTGCCGGGCAACTGCTCAGTGCTGCATTTTGCGTTTGACGATGCGGCCGATACGTTTGAACTTGTCGAAGTCTTTACGCAGGAGGACTACGCGCGCGAGCTGGGGCTTGAACCGCTCGTGGCTACTGCGGGTCCGCAGTGCGGATAACGCGAGCGTGGCGGCACGGGTCGCCGGCATAACTTCTCGACGCAAAAGGGGCGGAGATGCATGTACCTGCTGCATCTCCGCCCCCTGTTTGTTGGGCTGCCGATTTTTGTGCCGGGCGGTCTGGTCTCGCTAGAACCGCGCGATCTGGTGGGTGAGCAGGCCCATCGGGACCTGCGTCGCGCCGCCGCTGACCTGCGCGGCGGGGAAGAGCACAGTTACGGTAAAGTTGAACGGCTCTTTGCCCGTGTAGGTGCCGGCGGCACGGGCATCGTCGGCCAGGAGCTGTGATGCCCCGACCAGCGCGGCAGCGTAGGCGGGGTCGTCGGCCAGTGCCGGCTCCGGCGCCTGGTCGAGCATGGCACGGATGGCGCCGACGGCGTCCTCGCGCTTGACCTCCCACACGCGGTGCGTAATGCCGGCGGGGTCGGTGACGGCATAGAGTGAAGCGCCCTCTTTTGCGGCGCCGAGGATGATATCCATGACGGGCGAGGCTTCGTAGGCAAGTGTTACGGGACGGGGCTGTACCTTGAGCTCGGTGATCGCGCGCGCGGCGGCGAGTGCGTCGACGCTCTCGGCGGCAGCCTCGTCGCTACCCGTCAGCACGTTAACCGGGCAGATCGCCACGACACCCGTCATGCGTCCCGGCTCGCCCGAGCATTCGTACACGTAATACGCCGCACCCGGGTCCTTGAGCATCAGGCCATCGGCAATGGCTCCGCGCAGGGCATCGTTGCCGCTCAGAATGCTGCCCATTGCAGGCAGCGCTTCGAGCACGCGGTCCTGAGCCGGGCGGATGCAGGGAAACGGAAGAGCTTTCATGGACGGTCCTAACGCGCGAGTCGGTTTGTTCGCGGCTTATTATGCCCCAACTTGGCTATCCGCGCCCCAGAGCGTGTTGTCGGCGAGCGCGATCAGCACCTGCTGGCAGCGAACGATATCGGCGTGGGGCACATATTCGTTGGGCTTGTGGGCGAGCGCGAGCGACCCGGGACCGTAGCTCATGCAATTGCGGTTACCCGTCTTGCCGGCAATGACGGCAGTGTCGGTGTAGCCGGTAAAGAAGCCGACGGTCGTGTCCGCGCCCGTCACGTCATCGGCGGCACGCTTGAGCACTGCTAGAAGGGGAGAGTTTGGGTCGCGCTCGATGGCGGGGCGGTCGCCCGTCACGACGTAGCTGCCGTGGCAACCGGGAACGGCGGCTTCGGCGCTGGCGATGGCCTGCTCTACCATGCGCTTCGCGACGGCCGTATCAGTCGGCGGAGTCAGGCGCATATCGACCCAGACCTTGGCGCGGTCGGGCACGACATAGGGGCGATATCCGCCCTCGATTTGGCCAAACGTGATGGTCGAAGACCCCAGCTCATCGTGCGCGGGCAGCGCCACAAACGCGCGACGGAGCGAACACACGACCTCGGCCATGGCGGCGACGGCATCCGCGCCCTTCCACGGCTGGCTCGCATGCGCCGTCACGCCAGCCATTTCAATCTCGAACCACGTACGCCCCTTGTGCGCCACCTGGATCTGTCCGTCGGTGGGCTCGGTGTCCAGCACCCATTCGCGCGAACCGACCCAGCCGGCATCGATGGCTGCCTCGGAGCCTCGCATAAAGTCTTCCTCGTCGACCGAGCAGATGAGCGAAAAGCCGCGGCGGGGCAGCGCGCCATCCGCCGCCACGCGCTCGAGCGTATGGACCAGTGCGGCAATGGCACAGGCCAGGCCACCCTTCATATCGCAGGCACCGCGGCCGTAGAGCTTGCCGTCGCGCACGACCGCCCCGAGCGGCGTAATGTCCGCGTCCCAGCCGTCGCCCAAGGTGACTGTATCCATGTGGCAGATGTAGACGAGCCGTGGCTCGTCGCTCAAACCGGGCACGGTGACCATGAGATTGCGGCGTCCGGTCAGCACCTCGAGTTCCTCAACCTGCACGGCATGGAGCACCGGATGACTCAACCGCTCCAATTGAGCCTCAACCAACACTTTGATATAGCGTTCAATCTCGCCCTCATACGCACCTGGGTCGGAACTGTCGATCCGCACGAGCCCTTGCGTAAGCCGCCAAGCAAAATCTGTATCAACCATAGGCACCTCACATATAGTTAGGTCAACATACAGATTGTATGCCAAGAAGCGGCTCGGTGCATTTAATGGAGCGCTCACAAAAACGGGGGCGCCTCTCGTGCGAAAGGCGCCCCCGTGGGCATTCAATGTCAGTGACGGGCAGGCCACATGGGGAACTGCCCGTCAGATCAGCCGGCGCTACTTGATCACGCGCACGCGATACATCGACGGAATCTGCTTGAGCGCCTCGATGGTGCTGCTGTCCAGGTGCTCGTCGGTGTCGAACATGGTGTAGGCGTTCTCGCCAGCGGACTCGTTGGTCATACGCTGCACGTTGGCGTTGTCCTTGGCGAGAATGGCCGTGATCTGGCCGATCATGTTGGGCACGTTGGCGTGCAGGCAGGCGATGCGGCTTGCGGCGCGCGCCTTGCCCATGCTGCAGGCGGGGTAGTTGACGCTATGTGCGATGTTGCCGTTCTCCAGGTAATCCTTGAGCTCGCTGATGGCCATATCGGCGCAGTTGGCCTCGGCCTCGCCAGTGCCGGCGCCCGAGTGCGTGGTGATAAACGTGTTGGGCATCTTGACGGTCTTGGGCGTGGCAAAGTCGCAGCTAAACCAGCTGAGTTTGCCCGCGCGCAGGGCGGCGTCGACGGCGTCCTCGTCAATGATGGTCTCGCGTGCGTAGTTGATCAGCACGGCGTCGGGTGCCAGCAGGTTGATCTGCTCGGTACTGATCATGCCGATGGTGTCGGCCTTGCTGGGCACGTGCACGGTGAGGTAGTCACAGCCACGGCAGAGGTCCTCGAGCGTGCCCACGCGCTGCACCTCGCGGCTCAGTACCCACGCGTGCTCGACGGAAATGAACGGGTCGTAGCCGTAAACGTCCATGCCCAGGTCGACGCAGGCGTTGGCGACCTTGGAGCCCACGTTGCCCAGACCGATGACGCCGATGCGCTTGCCCTTGAGCTCGCGGCCCACAAAGGCCTTCTTGGCTTTCTCGGCATCGACCTGGATCTCGGGGTCGTCGGCGTTGTCGCGCACCCAGTTCATCGATTGCACCACGCCGCGGCTCGAGAGCACCAGCATGCCTAGGACGAGCTCCTTGACGGCGTTGCTGTTGGCGCCGGGGGAGTTAAAGACGACGACGCCCTTCTTGGCGTACTCCTCGACGGGGATGTTGTTGACGCCGGCACCGCAGCGGGCGATGGCGCGGATGCCCTCGGGCAGCTCGTAGCCGTGCAGGTCGGTCGAGCGCATCAGGATCGCGTCGGCCTCTTCGGCGGTGCTCACAAATTCGTAGCCCTCGCCAAACTCGACTTTGCCGTCCTTGGTGATATCGTCGATGGTCTTAATCTTACGCATGGAAAAACTCCTTAGCAGGTTTTGATCTAAACAGGGTGGTTTGAGATGGCTGGTCGGCCCGCGGGTTGCGGGCTAGTTAGATCGCGGGCTCAAACTATGCTGCGCTTCGAAGTCCTTCATGTACGAGGCCAGTGCCTGCACGTCTTCCATGGTTACGGCGTTGTAGACGCTGGCGCGCATACCGCCCACCAGGCGATGGCCCTTGACGTTTTGAATCTGGTGCTTGGCCGCGCCTGCGACAAAGGCCGCGTCGAGTTCGGTGTCGCCGGTGCGGAAGGTGACGTTGGCGATGGAGCGGCTGTCGGCCTGCGCGGTGCCATGGAACAGCTCGCTGTGCTCGAGCAGGTCATAGAGCAGATTGGCCTTGGCCCAGTTTCGCTCGGCCATGGCTGCAAGTCCGCCGGTTTGTTCGACCCAGTGGAACACCTTGCCGCACACGTAGATGCCAAAGGTGTTGGGCGTGTTGAGCATGGAGCCTTTGGCGGCCTGGGTCTTAAGGTCCATGTACTGCGGCGTCTGCGCAAAGGCGGGGCCGTCGGCGATGAGGTCGTCGCGCACGATGACCACGGTCACACCCGCAGCACCGGCGTTTTTCTGCGCGCCGGCGTAGATGAGCCCGTAGCGCTCAACGTCGAGCGGCTGCGACAGAAAGCAGCTCGAGACATCGGCGACCAGCGGCACGTCGCCGCAAGCAGGCAGCTCGTGGTACATGGTGCCAAAGATGGTGTTGTTCTGGCAGATGTAGACGTAGTCGAGCCCTTCGCCTGCGGCCTCGGCGGCAATGCGCGCGTTGATGTCGGCCATGTCGGGGGTGCGGTCGAAGTTGGTGTCCTCGGAGCTCGCGAGCAGCACGGCCTCACCGTACTTGGCGGCTTCTTTGTATGCCTTGTTGGCAAAGTTGCCGGTCACGATGTAGCCGGCGCGGCCGCGGCGCATGAGGTTCATGGGGATGCCCGCAAACTGCAGCGTGGCGCCGCCCTGCAAAAACAGGACGCGGTAGTTGTCGGGGATGCTCAACAGGCGACGCAGGGTTGCCTCGGTGTCGTCGATGATCTGCTGGTACATGCTAGATCGATGGCTCATCTCGAGCACGGACATGCCGCAACCGCGGTAGTCCATCATCTCGTCGGCGATCTCGGCGAGCACGCTTGTAGGCAGTGCGGCCGGGCCAGCTGAGAAGTTGTGCACACGTGCCATCTTCTAGTCTCCCTTGTAGTCGTTTGAACGTTCGGGATACTTTAGCACAGTGGAGCGCCAGGCGCGACCGCATCACGGTAAAACTCGACTGCGCCGCTATGATTTACAGGATGGTTACATGGGGGAGGGGTGCTTTACTCCTCAGGCAAATCCGAATCTGCGAGCGAAGGCATGAGGTTCTCTAGGCGCTTGATCTCTTCGTCGCAAATTAGCCGCTTCCTGGTCACTACGACGCCAGTGTGGCGATGACGGCTTCGTCGCCGGCGTATATGAGGGTGTTGCCGTCGGGGATGATCGTCTGGCCGTCGCGTTTGAGCATCACGACGATAAAGGGATGCTTGCCTTGCGGCACATCGCGAAGACGCTGGCCGGCCAGGCGACCGTGGGGGGTTACGGTGACCTCGCGCAGCGTAACCTCGGCACGCTCTTCAAACGTCGGCGCGGCCATCACCAGCAGGTCACCTTCCTCGATGACGGTATCGCCGTTGGGCAGCACCGGGTGCGCCCCGTCGCGCAGCACCAGGACCACGAGCATGTCTGTGGCGCTGCCAATGTCCGCGAGCGAGCGTCCGGCAAACGGATGTCCAGCGCCCACCTTGAGCTTTACAAACGACATGCCGTCCTCGTCGCGGTAGTCGTTAAAGGTGCGGCGCACGTCGCCGGTCGCATCGATCATATCGAGCTTCTTCGCCAACGCCGGCAGCAGCGAGCCCTGCACCACAATGCTCGACACGGCAATCACAAACACCAGGTCAAATAGGTCGTGTCCGCCGGGAACGCCGGCCACCACGGCAAAGAGACTAAAGACGACCGAAGCTGCTCCGCGCAGACCCGCCCAGCTTACGAGCGCAACCTGGCGAGGGTTCGTCCTAAACGGTGCCAGCAGCATGCCTACGGCGATGGGGCGGCTCGCAAAGAGCATAAACGCCATGAGCGCCAGGCCCGGTAGCAGCATTTGCGGCAGGCGTGCGGGTGTAACGAGCAGGCCCAGCAAAAAGAAGATGGTCATCTCTGCCATCTCGGTGAGGGTGTCAAAGAAGTGCGCCATCTCGACTTTGCCGGTGATGTCGCTGGCACCCAGCACAATGCCGGCCAGGTATACAGCCAAAAAGCCGTTGCCGCCCAGATAGCTTGGTAGCGCGTAGGCAACGATCGCCACGGCGAACAAAAATATGGTCTGCGCGCCCTCGGCCGTTGCGTGCGCGCGTTCAATCAGGCGGCCCGCCGCCCAGCCGATGGCGAGGCCCAGGCCCACGCCCAGGATAATCTGCTTGGCCAGCAGCACGGGGATGTTAATGTCGCCGCCGGCCGCGAGTGTGGCGAGCACGGCGGTGAGCATGTAGGCGACGGGATCGTTGGAGCCCGATTCGACCTCGAGCAGCGAGTCGGTGCCGCCCTTCAGCGACAGGCTGTGCTCGCGCAGAACACTAAAGACGCTGGCCGCGTCGGTGGATGCCACGACCGAGCCCAGCAGCAGGCCGCCGATCCAGTCGAAGCCCAGCACAAAGTGGGCGAACACGCCGGTGATGCCTGCGGTGATGACGACGCCGAGCGTGCTCAGCAGCACCGCCGGCGCAGCGACGGGCTTGGCGCGGTCGATATTGGTGTTAAAGCCGCCGTAGAACATGATGAATAGCAGCGCCGTGCTGCAGACGGTTTCGGTGAGTGCGTAGTCGCTAAAGTCGATATGCGTCGGGCCGTTGACGCCCAACAACATGCCCAGCGCGATAAAGATGAGCAGGGTGGGGAAGGGGAGTTTTTTGCCGACGGGTTTGATGGTCAGGCACAAAATGATGACGAGGCCGATAAAGAGAAGGATCTGGTTCATGGATAGTGTCCGCTCCTGGGTGGTTGGCGTGGCACGGTCAGCTGTCTGCGGTTATTTGTACCCAAAGATGGTGGGTTTATGGGGTTGGATTGCGGGCGTGCGCGATATCGTCATAGACGGCTGCCGTCTTTGCCTCTGCTCGGAAACCCTTTCCAGCTTTATTGCAACGGAGTACAATGGGTAACGTTTAAGTTCAACTTGAAGTTTTAGTTGCGGCACCGGGCTTCGGCCGCAATGCAAGGAGAGGCGTACCATGGCGATCTATGTGACATCTGATGCTCACGGGCACGTGCGTGCGCTTGACGAGGCCCTGTCTAAGATCTCGTTGACGTCCGACGACACGCTGTACGTGCTGGGCGACATGATCGATCGCGGGCCCGATCCGGTCGGCGTTATTAAGCTCGTGCGCTCGCTGCCCAACGCCCACGTGCTCAAGGGTAATCACGAGCAGATCATGCTCGATGCCATCATTGGTCAGGATCCGCTCGATGCCGAGACCTGGGATATCAACGGTGGCTGGACGACGCGCGAGCAGCTCAACGACATGGAATTTGAGGCATACGAGGAGCTCGTGCGATGGATGGCCGCGCTGCCGCTCTACGCGGTGGTCGAGACCGAGGAGCGCCCGTATCTGCTGGTACACGCCGGCATTCAGACCGAGGCGGCGCGGGCGTTTTTGCTTGAGCATGGCGTCGATTGTGCCGATGGCGTTGGAGCGGTGGGTGCCGATCGCGAGCTGCTGCAGCAGATGCTCGCGGTGCAGTCGTCCGATGACCTGCTGTGGATTCGTCACGGCTATTGGGATGTGCCGACCGGGCTGCTTTCTACCGAGGGTAAGGGCCCGGTCGTTGTGAGCGGTCACACGCCAACGGTGTCGCTCGGGCGTTATTGCGAGGTCGGTGGTCTTGCGGGGCTCGACGAGGAGTCGGGCCGCGGGCAGATCGTGCGCTTGGGCGGCGAGGACACTGCCGGTGTGCCCGATCGTATCGACATCGACTGCGCTGCCGCCACCGGCTCCGAGTTCGGTCGCGTGGGCATCCTGCGCCTGGACGACGGGGCGGAGTTCTACGCGAACATCAACCCGGGCGAATGATGTCCCAAATTAGCTACCCCCACCGCTGCAATTAGGCACCGTATGGGTTGCGGTCGCGTTCGATGCGTTGGCGGATGTGGGCGTACTCGATAATCAGCAGCACCAGGAGTAGGGCCATGATGGCTAGGTAGCTCACTACAGCGCCCATCAGACCCAGCAGCTTAATCAGGATCACCGGCAGCACCACGCTTACGGCGAAGCAGATCAGGTAGATCTTGGTGACGTCTCCAGCGTGGCGTAGCACCGTGATGATGGCGTAGATAAAGTCGATGGCCGCGGTGACGCCGCCGGCGACGACCATCAGCAACGCCAGCGTACGGTAGCGCTCAAAGCTGAGGCCGTACATCAAGCTCATGAGGGGAATACCGGGACCTGCCATAAATGCGGCGCACACGCCGGTGATGACCACGATCAGCGCCATAACGGCAACAATAATCAGGTCAAAGCGATGACGCTTGCGAGGATTAGCCCAAATGCTCGACAAGCGCAGAAGCTGCGGTTTATAGATAAATCCAATGCTCAGCAAAATAGCCTGCGCCGGAAAGAACAGGGCATTAAAGTACAGCTGATATTTGTATGCCAGCGTGCCTTCCATCACAAACTTGGGCATGCTCTCAATTAGGTTGAACAGGAACAGTGCACCAAAGAGCGGGGCGCACTGGACAAACAGGTGGCCGACCTCGCGCAGGCTCACGCGGCGCGATTTTTCGGTCTCGAGCAGGGCGAGCGGCGCGGTGACCAGCACGAGCGAGGCGATCGCGGTGACACCCATGGCCATGGCCGCGATGGGCATGCTGCGCGTGAGGAACAGCGCCACGCTGAAGACCGCGATGACGCCGACGGAGCGTAGCGTTTGGCTCATTCCAGCCAAGTAGAGTTTGTCGGCCTGCTGCAGGCGGCCTTCGTACACGTCGGCGACGCCATCGATGACCTTATACAGGTAGACGCCCAGGCCGATCGTCGCCATCTGCGCATCATAGCCGCGGGCGCTGCTGTACATGAGGCCGCAGCCTAGGGCGAGCGCTCCACAAAGCCAGCGGTTGAGCTGGTAGGAGGCAAAGGACGTCTTTTCGTCGATGTCTGAGACCTGGAAATTGCGCACGCCGTAGTTGCACGCGATCATGATGAGCGTGCCGGTGACAAAGGCGATGGAGAATTTGCCTGCTTCTTCGGCGCCCACGAGCTGCGTAGACACGATGGTGAGCAACGGAAACGCCAGGCCCCACACGGCGGTGCCGAGGGTGTTCCAAAGATAGTCGCGGCTGGTGGCGTGCTCCTCGTATTCCGCTTCCTGCATGGAGAAGCCGCCGCCGTAGACGGCGCCGAGCAGACGGTTCCACCAAGCGTTGACCATGCGGCGGACGGGGCCGGGCTCCCGATCGCGTTCGCGCCGGCGACGTGTGGCTTGGCTGCTATCGGGTCCGCCGGCGTTGCGCTGGCTCAGCTCCTGGATGCGCGCGAGCTCTTCGGCCGTGTGGGAGGCGGGGAACAGGCCGTTCTCGATGCGGCCGCCCTGGGCCTTCGCGGCGCCGTCTTTCGATGCAGCGGGGTTGGAGATGCCGTTACGGCGGGCGATGGCGCGGCGAATGCTATCGAGGGGCGTGATGCTCAAAGCGGGGTCCTTTCTATTGCTGCGCTCTAGTATAGACACCTCGGTGTCCGCTCGTATTTTTGAACAGGTTGTTCGATAATTTCGGCGGCGCCATTCGGTAGTCGGCACTTAGGGACGTTCCTTATGTGCAGGCACTTTGGGAACGTCCCTAAGTGCCGGCATCCGGGGACACTCCTTGAATGTTGCCTGTTCAAGAGTGTCCCCAATGACTAGTCGTTTAAGAACGTCCCCAATGACTGGGCCGCTTGCCTGCGATTTTTGACCGTTGGGCGGGCTTGCCGCCCTTGCCGCAAAAACGTTTTTGCATATCGGGTACAACGGGCTTTACGTGAGTAAAGTGCGCGCCGCGTCCACGTGCCGCGTTTTTAAAGGAGGCCCCATGCCTGGTGTTACCCCTGCAGAAGTTCTGTCCAATTTTGGTATTACGCTGGTCGAAGATCCCGCCGAGAATCAACCCCGTCTGCTGGTCGATCTGCCCGCCGCGGAGCTCGTCGAGCACGCTATCCGCCGCGAAGAAGGCCGCATGGCATCCAACGGCGCGCTGGTGATCGAGACGGGGGAGCGTACCGGACGTTCGCCCAACGACCGCTTTATCGTTGACACCCCCGATGTCCACGACAAGATTGCCTGGGGCGCCGTCAACCGCCCGCTGTCCGTCGAAAGCTACGAGGTCATCAAAGCCGGCATCGTCGACTATCTCAACGAGCGCGATGTGTTCGTCACCCGCGGCATGGCCGGCGCCGACCGCAACCATACGCGCCGCCTGCTCGTCGCCTGCGAGCGTGCCAGCCAGGCGCTCTTCATTAAGCAGATGCTCGCCCGCCCGCTCGCCCGCGAAATCGCGCGCACCGGCGAGCCGGACTTCTGCGTGCTCGCCGCGCCGGGCTACCAATGCGACCCTGCCATCAAGGGCCTCAACTCCAGCGCCGCCGTGGTCATCAACTTCCAGGAGCGCGTGATTTTGGTCGCGGGTACCGGCTACTCCGGCGAGATCAAAAAGTCCATCTTCAGCGTTATGAATTACCTGCTGCCCGTCGAGGACGACGTGCTGCCCATGCACTGCTCGGCCAGCATGGATCCCGTCACGCACGAGACCGCCGTGTTCTTTGGCCTGTCCGGCACCGGCAAGACCACGCTTTCGGCCAATCCCACGCGCCTGCTGATCGGCGACGACGAGCACGGTTGGTCCGACATGGGTATCTTCAACATTGAGGGTGGCTGCTACGCAAAATGCGAGGGCCTGGACGCCTTCCACGAGCCCGAGATCTTCAACGCCGTCCGTTTTGGCGCCATTTGCGAAAACGTGGTGCTCGACGAGAACCGCAAGCCCAACTATGACGACATCTCGATCACGCACAACACGCGCGTGGCCTATCCCGTGGAGCACATTCCTAACGCGTGGACTAAGGGCATGGGCACCACTCCGAGTGTCGTGCTGTTCCTGACTTGCGACGCTTTTGGCGTGCTGCCGCCCATCTCACGCCTGACGGCCGATGCCGCCATGTACCACTTTGTGACGGGCTTTACGGCTAAGATTCCCGGCACCGAGGTCGGCGTCACCGAGCCCACGCCCACGTTCTCTTCGCTGTTCGGCGAGCCGTTTATGCCGCTCGACCCCATGGTTTACGCCAAGATGCTTGGCGAGCGCATTGCCGACGGCCGCACGCGCGTGTACCTGGTCAACACCGGCTGGATTGGCGGCGGCTACGGCGTGGGCCATCGCATCGAGCTGGCCTACACGCGCTCGCTGGTCGCGCGCGCCCTCGACGGCACCATCGAGGACAGCGAGTTCGTGCACGACGACATCTTTAACGTCGACATTCCCACGACGTGCCACGGCGTGCCCGATGGCATCCTGGTGCCGCGCCAATACTGGCAGAGCACCGCGCGCTATGACGAGGCCGCGCACAACCTGGCGGTGATGTTCGAGGAGAACTTCGAGAAGAAGTACTCGCACCTGCCCGAGTCCGTCAAAGCCGCCGGTCCGCACGCTCAAGTACACGCCGACGCCCGTCATCGCGGCCGCGGCCTGCTGGGACTCCGCCACTAGCTTCGCCGTGAGTCCGTATCCACCACAAAGGGGACAGGCACCTTTGTGGTGGTTTTGCTCACGTGGATGACTCGGGTTACAATACGCCTGACATATCGTCCCCTTCTCCGGATGGGGACAGCGCAAGCGTTCTTGTGACGGCACCGTAGGACTTTGAAGGTGGCCGTTGTAAGGGCGCTTTTTGTTTAGGCGCCCTCACTCGGGCGCGCACAATGAAGGGAGAGCGTATGAAGAGCTTTATTGCCGAGGATTCATTCTGGGAGCTGTTTCCGCAGGCAGCGGTCGGTGTTGTGGTCGTGGAGGGCATGAAGCCCACGGCTCAGATTCCTCAAGAGGACGTGGATGCGATTGCGGCGTTTCTCGACCGCGCCAATATCGATGCGGAGCGTCATCTGACCAGCGACACTATCAGCGAGAACGCACCGGTCAAGGCATGGCGCGAGGCCTATCGTTTGTTCAAGACCAAGAAAGGCGCGCGCTGCTCGATCGAGAACTTGCTCAAACGCGTGCTCAAAGGCAAGCCGGTGGGCCACATTACGCCTGCGGTGGATATTTACAACACGGTGTCGCTGACCTACGCGCTGCCCGTGGGAGGCGAGGATCTGCATGCGATCGAGGGAGACCTTCGCTTGAAGGTGACCGACGGTGGCGATGCGTTTTTGCCGCTTGGCGAGGAGGCGGACGATCCGACGCTGCCCGGCGAGCTCGCCTACATCGACGATGCGGGCGCCGTGTGCCGCTGCTGGAACTGGCGCGACGGCGTTCGTACGGCGCTGTCCGACGATTCAGCCGATGCATTCCTGGCGATTGAGTGCGTGGAGCCCGAGCGGATGGGGGATTGCCAGGCTGCGATCGATCGCTTAGCCGAGCTGCTTGAGCGCTATCTGGGAGCGACGGTTGTCGTTAAGACGCTTGTGACCCGCGACAATCCTTGCGTGGAGCTGTAGCGAAGTCTGCGGATCAAACTCGACGGTCAAAACCACCACAATGGTGCCTGTCCCCTTTGTGGTGGTTTTTATGTTGATGGGTTAACAAATGGGATATTTGGGTACGGGTGTCGCCTTATGCGGCTAAGATGTTTACCCGTTAGCATCATGTAAGCGAAAGGTGGTCGTCACCATGCAGTGGAACGACGAGACACGTTTTGAGGACTTTGTCGGACTGATCAGCGGCCTCTACAAGGAGATTCAGCGCATCAAGACGTCCGAAGGTGCAAGGCTGGGCCTCAAGGGCTCCGACGTTATGTGCCTGTACTATCTTGAGCGCAGCAAGGACGGCCTGACTGGCGCCGACCTCGCCCGCATGGCCGGCGTTACCCGAGCCGCCGTTTCGCGCACACTGGCACATCTGGAGGAGGGCGGCTACGTCGAGGTCGATGACTCGGGTGATGCGGCCGTCAAGTACCGTGCCCCGGTGCGCCTGACTGCCCTGGGCGGCGAGAGCATGAGCGAAGCGGACCGCATCATTCGCGAAGTGCTCGACACCACCGGTAAGGCCATGGGCGTGGAGCAGCGCGAGCAGATGTACGCGTCGCTGCGCACGATTCTCAATACCCTGCGCGAGATCTAAGGCCGCCAAGGTATTTGCTTCCTATTAACAACTGCATAGTCCCGTTTGAGCGCGTATACCGTGCCGGGGCATTGCTGTCAAAATTCCCCGCGCGAGACCTGCGCAAGAAAGGATTCGCTATGTCCGTCCGCATTATTACCGATTCCGCAAGCGATATGTCGCCGGCCGAGCACCCAGCACTGGCCGTTTTGCCGCTGTCCGTCACCTTTGGCACCGATGTGTACATGGATGGCATCGACATCGATCACCAGCGCTTTTACGAGATGCTCGTGGAGCGCGATGAGCTGCCCAAGACCGGACAGGTCAACCCGTACGCGTTTTCGCAGGCGATTGCCGAGGCGCGTGAGGCCGGCGACGAGGCCGTGATTATTACCGTGGGCGCTAAGCTTTCGGGTACAAATCAGAGTGCCCGTACCGCACTTGCCGAGGCGCCGGGCGGCGACGTGTACGTGGTGGATAGCAATAACGTCACTCTGGGCGAGCGTGTCCTGGTCGAGTATGCCCTTCGCCTGGTGAACGAGGGCCGTAGTGCGGCCCAGATCGCGGCGGCCGTCGAGGCCGTCCGTGACCGCGTGGTCGTCATCGGCCTGCTCGAGACGCTGGAGTACCTGGTGCGCGGCGGTCGTCTGTCTGCTGCGGCCGGCGCCGTGGGCACGCTGCTCAACGTAAAGCCTGTGGTGGCTGTCGAGGACGGTCTGATCGTGCAGCTGGGCAAGGCGCGCGGTTCCAAGAACGGCCGCAACCTGCTGAACCAAAAGGTCGAAAAGGCGGGCGGCATCGACTTTTCCATGCCGCTGGCGCTCGGCTATACGGGTCTTTCGGATGCGGTGCTCAAGAAGTATATCGAGGACAGCGCGGCACTTTGGGCTGGCCACACCGAGGGCGAGTTGCCCGTTCACACCATCGGCGCCACCATCGGTACCCACGTAGGCCCTGGCGCCGTAGCCGTAGCCTTCTTCCAGCCCGCCAACTAACCGACCTGCCATAAACCACCACAAAGGTGCCTGTCCCCTTTGCGGTGGTTTATGCTTTTCAGGGTGGAAGGGAGCGAGCAATGGCGTCTGAGGGCTTTTTTGAACGGGTGTACGAGGTGGTCGAGCAGATCCCCGAGGGGATGGTCGCCACGTATGGTCAGGTGGCGCTGCTTGCCGGTCGACCACGAAGTGCGCGGTATGTGGGGTATGCCCTGCATAGCAATCCGCGCCCCGGCGAGATTCCCTGTCACCGCGTGGTGTTTGCCGATGGCCGCATTTGTGAGGGCTTTGCGTTTGGCGGCCCCGATGCTCAGCGCGAGCTTTTGCTGGGGGAGGGCGTGACGTTTAAGGACGACATGCACGTCGATCTGGGCGCCTGTCGCTGGCCTGCCGGGCTCTAACTGCTCTGCCGTGGCCAAAACCACTACAAAGGTGCCTGTACCCCTTGTGGTGGTTTTAGTTTACCTAAGCTAACTTATGGAGAAGGTGTGGCGGAGCATATTGACGCTAGAAAGTAAACCACGGTGAACTATATTGTATTCAGCAACGGAGCAGGCAATAGGCGATGAAAAAGCCTGCCCTGTTGAGTTTGATTCGCATTCCTCCCCTCTGTGCGATTCAACGGTGTACTTCGGGAACAGGCCCGCTGGCAACTAACTGCCAGCGGGCCTGTTCCTGTTTCGGGGAGAAACCTAATCTCACCGTCTATGTTGTGCGAAAGCGCTTTGCCTAGTACACCATGCCCATGGCGTCCTGAACCTCTGCCAGGGTCTGATCGGCGATCTCGTTGGCGCGACGGTTGCCCTCGTGCAGGACGTCCTTCACATAGTCCAGATCGTTCTCGTAGCGCTGGCGACGCTCGCGGATCGGTGCGAAGTACTCGTTGACGGCCTCGGTCACGTACTTCTTGAGCTGGCCGGAGCCGCCCATGCCAATCTCCTCGGCAATCTCGACCTCGGAGCGACCGGTGCAGATGGCGGCTGTCGAAAGCAGGCCAGACACGCCGGGGCGGTTCTCGGGATCGAATGTGATCATGCGCTCGGAGTCGGTCTGGCTCTTCTTGATGCGCTTGGCCGTTTCCTCGGCGGTCATCGAGATGTTTATGGCGTTGCCGTAGCTCTTGCTCATCTTGCGACCGTCCAGGCCGGGCAGCAGCGGGGTCTCGGACAGCAGCGCGTCGACCTCGGGGAATACCTTGCCGTAGCGGTTGTTAAAGCGGCGGGCGATGGTGCGGGTGAGCTCGATGTGCGGCAGCTGGTCGCGGCCGACGGGCACCACATTGCCCTTGCAGAACAGGATGTCGCAGGCCTGGTGCACCGGGTAGGTGAGCAGAAGGCCGGTGAGCTCGTGCCCCGAGGCCTCCATCTCGGCCTTGACCGTGGGGTTGCGCGCCAGCTCGGCCTCGGACACCAGCGACAGGAACGGCAGCATGAGCTGGTTGGCGGCGGGCACGGCGGAGTGCGCGTAGATCATGGTCTTGTCGGGGTCGATGCCGCAGGCAAGGTAGTCCATGACCATGTTGTACACGTTGTCCTGGATGTGCTCGGTGGTGTCGCGGTCGGTGATGACCTGGTAGTCGGCGATGAGTACGTTGGTCCTGGCGCCCATGTTCTGCAGCTCCACGCGGCCCTTGAGGGTGCCAAAGTAGTGACCCAGGTGCAGACGGCCGGTGGGGCGGTCGCCGGTAAGCATGGTGAACTTCTCGGGCGTCTTGGCCAGGCCCTCGCGAATGGCGTTGCTCTTTTGCAGCGCGACTTCGTAGCTGTTCTCGTTTGGCATGATTGCTCCTAACGTTCGTTCGCAGGTTTTGATGATAGCGTGTTTATTGAGAGGGGTGGGCGTGAGTGGGTGAGGGACTGCCAGGGGCCGGCTTTCAAGTCCGCCGCGGCGTTCGCGCGAACGGCTGCCAACGCCTTGGCACATCCTCGGCAGCTTGCCCTAGAGCTTGTGGTGGCGCTCTTCTTTGCGCTCCTCGGCTGCCTGCTCCTCCTGCTTAAAAGCGGGGTCGTCGGGGGTGACCAGCTCGTCCTCGTGCGTGCGCTTGTTGTAATGGTGGAGCAGCACGGGCTCAAATAGATGTAGATGCTTGGTGAAGGCCGCCGAGCCAATGGCGAGCACGGTAAAGATGAGCACGCGCATGGGCACCTCGACCTGGTTAATCGCGGCGGCGCCGGCCGAAAGCATGATGCACCAGGCATAGATGAGCAGCACGGCCTGTTTTTGGTTGTAGCCTTCTTGGATCAGGCGGTGGTGGATGTGGCCCTTGTCGGCCTGCCCGATGCTAATGTGGGCGCGCTTGCGGCGCACAATGGCGCTAAACGTGTCGATGATGGGCACGCCGGCAACGATGAGCGGGATGATAAGCGAGGTGAGTGCGGCGGTGCGGCTCACGTTGAGCAGCGAGATGGAGCCCAGCGCAAAGCCCAGAAGCAACGACCCCGAGTCGCCCAAGAAGATGCTTGCGGGGTTGAAGTTGTAGCGCAAAAAGGCCAGACAGGCGCCAAAGAGCGCAATGGAGAGCGCGGCGGCGTCGATGCGGCCCGAGAGAACAGCCATCGAAAACATGGTGAACGATGCGATGCCGCAGATGCCCGTGGCCAAGCCGTCGAGGCCGTCGATGAGGTTAATGATGTTGGTGAATGCCACCAGATAGATCACGGTAATGGGGTAGGCGAGCCATCCGAGCATGATCTCGCCGGGAGCAAACGGGTTGACGATGACGCCGATTTTTAGGCCGCCGATACAGGCGATAAGCGCGGCGAGGACTTGTCCGGCCAGCTTTTGCTTGGGCGTGAGCTGGAAGACGTCGTCGATAGCGCCGGTCGCAAAGATGACGGTAAAGGAGAGCGCCAGCATGGGGTAGCTGATGTGCAGACGGGGGTGGGGCACCAAAACGGGCGGCCAACCCAGGTACCAGGTGCCTAGGATTTGCACAGTGCAGGCGACGACCAGGCCCAAAAACACCGCCGTTCCGCCCAAACGCGGGATGGGCTTGGTGTTGATGCGGCGCTTAGAAGGATAGTCGACGGCATCGAGCTTAATTGCCAAGCGCTTGACCAGGGGCACCGCGAGGAAGGTCGTGATAAAGGCCGCCGCTGCCACGCATAGGTACGGTATGTAGCTCGGGGATGAAGCCATGAATCTAAAAACCGCCAAGCGTCGAAGGAAAAGGTCAGAAGAACGCCATGCGCAAAGGGCATAGCCGAACCATAATACTCGACCAAGGGGGGTACATGGAATTGCACGCAGCGATAATCACGCGCTTACCAGATATTGGGATGTTGTCGATGGCTTGTCGGGATGCCGGCGGGGATCCATATGGACTGTAATGGTGATTTTCGGCAAAAGAAAACCACCCCCCACGTTACGAAAATGAACCCACCTAAAACAGGTGGGTGCCCTCATCGACTGTTCCAGCGTCCTTAACAACGAAGGATACCTGTACTAGGTACGACTGTGTGGGCTCCCTAAATAAACGCGACGGTTCACCCAGTTGCTCCGCGGGGGGCGGAATACCTACATCATAAAGCGGCACTTTATCGATTCCAGTCTTGACATTACAAAAATCGTGTCGGACGATTACGGCGCCTTGGGCTCGAGCCGTCTGTGGGGTTGATCCCTTTACGTTTGAGCTGCTGAATCGTTGTTTTGGAGCATGGTTTTATGCCGACGTCGTTGACCGAACTTTTTTCGCCCGCCTGCCATTTGTGTCCGCGCCGTTGCGGTGCGGCGCGCGATGAGGGCGCGCACGGCGTCTGCGGTGCTAACGACACGCTCAAGGTGGCCCGCGCCGCGCTTCATATGTGGGAGGAGCCGCCTATCTCGGGCGAGGCCGGTTCGGGCACGATCTTCTTTAGCGGCTGCTCGCTCAAATGTATCTACTGCCAGAACCACGAGATCTCGACCGGCAATTTTGGCCTTGAGATTTCGCCTGAGCGCCTGGTCGAGATTATGCTGGAACTGCAGGACCAGGGTGCCAACAACATCAATTTGGTGACGGCGACGCACTATGCGCACCTGTTGCCTGCCGCGATTGCCGCGGCACGGGCGCGCGGACTGGTTATCCCAATCGTCTACAACACGAGTGGTTACGAGCGCGCGAGTGCCGTGGCGGCGCTGGGCGACCTGGTCGATGTGTGGCTCACCGACTTTAAATATGCCGATGCCGGGCTTGCGCAGTCGCTCTCCCATATAAAGGATTACCCGCGTGTGGCCGTGTCGGGTCTGGCCCAGATGGCGCGCGAGATCGAGCGCCGCGGGGGAGAGTTGGTGGACGAGGACGGGCTTATGAAGCGTGGCATGATCGTGCGTCACCTGGTGCTTCCGGGGCATGCAGACGATTCGTGTCGCGTGCTGGACCTGGTGTGGCAGACGGTGGGCGACGTGCCGATCTCGGTTATGAACCAGTACACGCCCAATGCGCTCATGCGCGAGCAGGGCGGCGACCTGGCACGCGCCGTGACGCGTGAGGAGTACGAGCAGGTGCTCGACCATGCCGACGACCTGGGTTTTACGACGATGTTCTGGCAAGAGGGCGGCGCGGTAGACGAGAGCTTTACCCCGGCCTTCGACACCACCGGTGTTCTTACCAGCGCAAAGTAGAGCGCACGCTGATGATTTTTCTGGGACGGGGATTAAAAAATCATCGAGAGGATTGCTTGCTCGAACAGTAGTCAAAAAAGCCGCGTCCCAAAAAGACTGGGTATTGGGCGTTGACAGTTGGCGAGCCGTAGGTAAAATATGAACTTGTCCTGGGGACGTAGCTCAGTTGGGAGAGCGCTGCCGTCGCATGGCAGAGGCCGAGGGTTCGACTCCCTTCGTCTCCACCCTTGGATTTGATAAGCCGCTGACATTGTGTCGGCGGCTTTTTTTAAAAGAAAGGGCTATACCATGGCCGAGCTTGAGTCCCAACCATTGTCCGACGAGGAGCGCGCTGAGTTGGAAGAGCTCCGCGCTGAGAAGGCCCGCCGCGAGGCTCGGGAAGAGGCCCGTCGCGAGCGTGAGGAGCTGGCTGCCCTGCGCGCCGAGCGTGCGAAGGCCGAGGAGGTCGCCTCGAACGCCGCATCCGAGCGCAAGCCCGCGCCTGCACCCAAGCCCGCTGCTGCGAAGCCTGCACCTGCCGCGCCCAAACCTCAGCCTAAAAAGGCCGCTCGTCTTAAGTCCGTCGAGCCCAAGCCGAGCCGTGACGAGATGACCTTTGCCCAGCGCATGGTTACCTCCAAGGAACCTACGGGCGAGAACGAGATCCCTGGCATGGCGCCGGCTCAAAAAATCATCATTGTCCTTGCCCTCATCGCGTTTGTCATCTTTATGGGCTACACGATCCTGACCAGCATGGGCCTGCTCTAACCGATTTGCATCGGGCGTCATGTCCGCATGCTCTGCTCTCGTCCAACCCTCAAATTCTGCACCACACATCCGAAAGGTCGCCCCATGGCTTTGACCGATATCTCTCATCCCACCGACATCGCAATGCTCACCGATCTGTACGAACTCACTATGGCCCAGGGCCTGTGGGAGAGCGGCAAGGCCAATGAGCAGGGTTGTTTTACCGCGTTTTACCGCGACCATCCCTTTGGCAGCGCCTATGCCGTCATGTGCGGCACCGCCGAGCTGCCCGAGCTAGTCGAGAATCTGCGCTTTACGCCCGAGGATATCGACTACCTCGCCTCGCTCCAGGCCCCGGCCGGCGGCGCGATGTTCAAGTCCGCATTCCTCGACTACCTGCGCGATTTTCGTGCGCATGTAAATATCGACGCCGTCCCCGAGGGCGAGCTCGTCTTTCCACGCGAGCCCATGGTGCGCGTCACCGGTCCTGCGCTCGAGTGCCAGCTGCTTGAGACGGCGCTGCTCAACATCGTCGGGTTCCAGACACTTGTCGCCACCAAGACGGCGCGAGTGGTGCTGGCGGCGGACGGCCGTCCCGTGGCCGAGTTTGGCCTGCGCCGAGCCCAGGGTCCCGATGGCGGCCTGGCCGTTGCGCGCGCGAGCTACGTCGCCGGCTGCTCCTCTACGTCCAATGTGCTCGCCGGCCGCCGCTACGGTATTCCCGTCTTTGGCACGCATGCGCACAGCTGGGTGATGAGCTTCGATTCCGAGCTCGAGGCCTTCCGCGCCTTTGCCAAGTCGAGCCCCAAGAACTGCACGCTGCTCATCGACACCTACGATGTGCGCGAGGGCTGCGAGCATGCCATTACGGTTGCCAAGGAGATGGAGGCGGCGGGCGAGCGCCTGTCGGCTATTCGCATTGACTCGGGCGACCTCGCCAAGCTCTCCAAGTATGTCCGCGGTCGTTTCGATGCCGAGGGCCTGCCCTATGTGGGGATCTCGGTTTCTAACGATCTGGATGAGTACACGATTCAGTCGCTGCTCGACCAGGGCGCGCCTATCGATAGCTTTGGCGTGGGCACCAAGCTCGCGACCTGCTACGACCAGCCGGCGCTGGGCGGCGTGTACAAGCTTTCCGCCCGTCGTGCGAGCGAGGCCGACCCGTGGACGCCGGTGGTCAAGCTCTCCGAGCAGCCCTACAAGCGCACGATCCCGGGCGTGCAGCGCGTGCGCCGTTATTACGACGGCTTTGGCGGCCCGGTCTGCGACATGATCTACGACGAGGACCATCTGGTGGGGGAGGGCGCCGCGCGCGGCAATACCCTCGTGGCCGTGAATGATGCCGCCCTGGTGACCGACGTGTCGGAGCTTGAGTATCGCGAGCTGCTGGTGCCGATCGTGCGCGATGGCAGTGCAGTGGCTCCGCGTGAGAGCATCCAGGACGCGCGCGAGCGCTGTGTTTGGGCGCTCGATCATCTGGACGCAGCTTTCAAGCGCTTCCTGTACCCGCAGACCTATGTGGTGGGCATGGAGCAGGGCCTGGCTCAGGTGCGCGACGAGCTCGTGCGCAAGAATATGGCCGCGGCCTCGGCTTTCCCCTGGGCAAAATGATCAGCATGCGACGGAAGATAACGGATCATTTTCTCGCTTGCCCGTTCGCCCGTTCGCTGAACAGTTGATTGGTTTGACGTATGACGACTTCTTATAAAACGATGGCGGTAAAGATCGGTTCGTCCACGGTGGTGGGCGCCGATGGCAAGGTCAACCGCGCCTTTATCGGCGGACTTGCCGATCAAGCCGCAGCGCTGCGCAAGCTCGGCTGGCGTCTGGTCGTGGTGAGCTCGGGCGCTATTGCCTGTGGCTATCCCGTGTTGGGCTTCGACCGCAAGCCGGTCGGCGACCTTCCGAGCCTGCAGGCCTGCGCCTCGGCTGGTCAGTGCATCATCTCGTCGGCCTACGACGAGGAGTTCCATGCGCGCGACCTGCTCACCTCGCTCGTGCTGCTCACACGTCACGACACGGCGCGTCGCACGTCCTACCTGCACGCGCGCGACGCCCTGCTGCGTCTGGTGGAGCTGGGCGTGGTGCCGGTCGTCAACGAGAACGACACCGTTACCGTCGACGAGATCAAGTTTGGCGACAACGACACACTGGCGGCGCTCGTGAGCTGCCTGGTATCTGCCGATCTGTGCGTGACGCTCTCGGACATCGATGGTCTCTATACTGCCAATCCGCATGAGGACCCCACGGCCGAGTTTGTTCCTGTCGTGCATAAGATCGATGCCAAGATTATTGCCTCGGCGGGCGATTCTTCCACATCGGTGGGCACGGGCGGCATGATTACCAAGATCCGCGCGAGCCGCATCCTGATGACGGCGGGCATTCAGAGCGTGATTTGCTCGGGCGAGGAGCCCGATGCGCTCGTGCGCCTCGCCCGCGGCGAGAGCGTGGGCACGCTGTTCGATCCGCCGGCGGAGCGTCTGGACATCGCGCCCCGCAAGCTGTGGATCGCGCTGGGCGACAAGGCACATGGGTCGGTGACGGTTGATGATGGTGCTGCGAAGGCGCTGGTTAGCCGTGGCTCTTCCTTGCTTGCGGTGGGTATTCGCGAGGTCGATGGCCAGTTTGCCGAGGGCGATGTGCTCGATGTGTGCGATCCGAGCGGTATGGTCGTCGCCCGCGGTATCGCCGAGGCCGATTCGGACGTGCTGGAACTTGCTGCCGGCCGCCGTCAGGACCAAATCGCCAGCAACCGCCTGCTCGCAAACCTGGCCGAGAAGCCCGCGATCCATCGAGATAACTTGATTGTGTTTGCCTAACGGGTCGACGCTGCGCGCCTTCGATCTGCAACGTGCATGGTACAAAATCATCAGGGCAATTGTGTCCTGCTGCAGCCATGTCCGGACTGGCTGCCACAAAATGGGCCCATTTACTACGTTTTATGGGTTATCGGTAACCATGCCGAGAATTACAAAAAGAAAACCGCAGGTAGAACGCCTGCGGTTTTGCCTATTTACGGTATCTGGTTGGGTCATGCGGGTGAAACGTAGTAGATGGGCCGCTTTCGTGGCGAGGGGCGTCATCCGGCGCTCGGGTATTCGGCACTTGGGGACGTTCCTTTTGTGCCGGCAGTTGGGGACACTCCTTTGCTAGAAGATCTGGCGCAGGTCTCCGCGGTTGAGGGCTTCGTCGAAGAGGTGCTTGAACACCACGCTGCCGTGCAGGCCATCGTGCTCGAACTCGTTGGTCACCCAGGCATGTGAGTTGCCCACGCGGCTGAGCGTGTCGAGCTGCAAGCCCGAATCTACGTACATGTCGTCGAAATAAACCGCGGCCTGGAGTGGCACCTCGTTGCATGCCAGGCGCTGTGGGCCGTAGATCTTGTCCCAGCTCGTGTCTTCCATCAGTAGATCCATCGCGGGCTTGAAGGGCTTGAGCTCGGGCATCTGCTCAAACATCCACGGGAACATGGCCTCGCCGGTAAACATGAGCGGGCGCGCGAGCGTGTCGAACTCGGCACGGTGTGCCTTCTCTTCTGCCGCGGCCCAGCGAATGGGCATGGTGTCGCCGTCGGCGTAGATGAACTCCTGCAGCGTCCAGTACAGCGGGTTTGTACGCGTGTTGGTGCGCTCGAAAGCGCGCATCAAAAAGCTGTCGGATATCGAGGTTCCGCAGCTCAGCGTGCCGTCGCCGTCAACAAAAGCATGGTCGATAATCCAGTGCATGCGCTCAAAGCTCGGCTTCATGCCAAAGTCGCTGCCCATGAGCTGCAGGCGCTCCACCGTCATCGGCGAGCCGTCGGGCAGCACGGGCTTTTGCTCCTCGATCGCATCGGCCAGTGCCGCCACGCGCTCGACATCGGCGGGGTAGCGGTCGTAGTACTGCTGCGTCTTGGCTGCCATGCGCGGGAAGGTGTGCGCGTAAACCTCGCTGGCGCTCGCTGGCACGTGCGGAATGCCGCCGCAGGTAAAGCTTGCCGCCACGCCCTCGGGGAAGAGCGACAGATAGCTCAACGTTAAAAAGCCGCCGTAGCTCTGGCCGAGTGTGACCCAGGGCTTGCCGCCAAAGCCCACCAGGCGCAGGTACTCAAAATCGCGCACGATGGAGCTGGCGAGGTGGCGCTTGAGGAAGTCCGCCTGCGAGCGGGCCGCATCGGAGCCTGCCGCCTCGGCGCGCTCGCCCAGTGCGGCAATCGTGCGCCCGTCTACACAGCTGCTGCGTCCGGTACCGCGCTGGTCGGGCAGGACGACGCGGAAGTGCTTGACGGCCTCCTCGATCCAGCCATCGCTTGTGGGCGACAGCGGACGCGGGCTCTCGCCGCCGGGGCCGCCCTGCAAAAACAGGAGCAGCGGCAGATCGTCGTTGATGCGGTCGGGCGCGCAAACCACGCGGTAGAAGAGCTTGATGCTCTCGGGCGCGCCGGCGATTGGTGCCGGCATAGCGCCGCGGCGCATGGTGCTGCCGACGGCCAGGAGCATCGGCTCCAGGCCGCGCCAGTCAAGGGGGACGTCGATGCTGTGGTCCTCGACATAAAGGCCGGGGACGTGGTACGAAGTGATGAGGGCCATGTGAGTCTTCCGTTCGTTGCGGTGTTTCGGGTTGACCAATTCTACCGCCGCGGGCGAGGCCATGCGCAAATCGGCTACCATGGTTGCAAACTTCTAGGAGAAAGGGCCGCCCATGTCGGTCGATATAGCCACGTATGTCCACGATCTTGCCGTTGCCGCCAAGGCAGCGTCGGCCTCGCTTGCCACGGCGAGCGATGAGCAGCGTCAGGAGGCCGTGCGCGCCATGGCCGCAGCACTGCGCAACGGTGTCGACTCCATCGTCGCCGCTAACGAGCTCGATATGTCCGCCGCGCGCGATGCGGGCACTTCGGCCGGTCTGCTCGACCGTCTGCTGCTGACGCCTGAGCGCGTCGAGAGCATGGCCGCCGGTTTGGAGAAGCTCGCCGAGCTGCCCGATCCCGTCGGCCGCGTGCTCGACCACTGCGTGCTTGCGAGCGGTGTGGACCTGACCCGCGTGAGCGTGCCGTTGGGCCTGGTCGCCATGGTCTACGAGGCGCGCCCCAACGTGACGGCCGACGCCGCAGGCATCTGCATCCGTACCGGCAACGCCTGCATTCTACGCGGCGGCTCGCTGGCCTATCACTCGTGTGCCATGATCGCCGAGCTGCTGGCCGATGCGCTCGAGGGCAAGGGCTTCCCGCGCGAGGCCGTGTCGATGATCGAGTCCACCGACCGCGAGGCCACCGGCGAGCTCATGAAGCTCCGCGGTATTGTCGACGTACTCATTCCGCGCGGAGGTGCAGGCCTGATCCAGCGCTGCGTGCGCGAGTCGCTTGTGCCGGTGATCGAGACGGGCACGGGCAACTGCCACATCTACGTGCATGAATCCGCCGACTTTGATAAGGCGCTCAACATTATCGTTAATGCCAAGACCCAGCGCGTAGGCGTGTGCAATGCCGCCGAGTCGCTGCTGGTCGACCGTGCTGTGGCCGATGCGTTTTTGCCCGCGGTCGTGACCGTGCTGCATGACCACGGCGTGCTCATTCACGGCGACGAGGCAACCTGCGCCGCATGCGCCGATGCCGGGCTTGTGGAGGGCGATGACTACGTCGCCGCGACTGAGGAGGACTGGGGTCGCGAGTACCTGGCGCTCGAGATGAGCGTGAAGGTCGTGGCAAACGAGGACGAGGCCATCGCACACATCAACCGCTACGGCACGATGCACTCCGAGGCCATCGTTGCCGAGGATACGGATGCTTGCGAGCGCTTCCTCGATGCTGTCGATGCCTCGGCCGTGTACTCCAACGCCAGCACTCGCTTCACTGACGGCGGCGAGTTTGGCCTGGGTGCCGAGATCGGCATCTCGACCCAAAAACTCCACGCCCGTGGCCCCTTTGCCGCCGAGGCCCTCACCACCTACAAATACAAGCTCCGCGGCACCGGCCAGGTCCGTCCCTAACGCCCGCGCAAACAAAAACCACCACAAAGGTGCCTGTCCCCTTTGTGGTGGTTTTAGGTGGCGTTGACGGTTAGGCCTGGAAGGTATCTCGGTCGGGGGCGAAGGACTGCATGGCCGCGATGGTGCGGTCAAAGAGCTCGGGGAGCTCCCAGCCCAACATCTCGGCGCCCTGCGAAATCACGTCGCGCGAGCAGCCGGCGGCAAAGCGTTTGTCCTTGAACTTCTTCTTGAGCGACTTGGTCGTAAAGTCCATAACGCTCTTGCTCGGGCGCATGATGACGGCAGCGCCGATCAGGCCGGTGAGCTCATCGCAGGCAAACAGGATCTTTTCCATCTGCAGCTCGGGCTTGGGTAGTGAGGTGTTGAAGTCCGACGTGTGCGTCTGGATGGCGCGAATGAGCTCGGGAGACGCACCTTCGCCCTCAAGAATCTCGGCAGCATAGATGGTGTGGTTAATGGGGTCGTCCTCATGCTCCTCCCAATCCAGGTCGTGCAGCAGACCGACGATGCCCCAAAACTCCTCGTTCTCGGGGTCGAACTCGCGCGCAAAGTAGCGCATAGTGCCCTCGACCGTCTCGCCATGGGTGATATGGAACGGGTCCTTGTTGTGCTCATTGAGCAGTTCGAACGCGCGGTCGCGGGTGATTCCGGCGGTAAGCGGCTCTGCCATAAGAGACTCCTTGTGCTCGTGGGTATCGATAAGAATGAATACTACTAGAACAAGAAAACCACCACAAAGGTGCATGTTCCCTTTGTGGTGGTTTTTGGCGCGGATGGGTTAGTTGAGGGCGGCTTGGGCTAGGCGGGCTTCGGCGGCCTCCTCGGTGACGCCAAGGGCCACGGCGAACTCCTCGATGGAGCGGCGTTTGGCCTCCTTGAGTACGCGCATGTAGTAGGAGCTGGGTTTTTTATCAGCTTCCTCGGCCTGGCGGATGCGGTGCATCATGGTCTTTGCCACGCGGACCGTCTCGGGCGCGCCCAGCTTGAGCTGCTGCTTAAAGTGCGTCTCCTCAAGCGAGCTGTTGCGCTCGGTAAAGGTGTCGCACTCCAGCTCGTCATAGTGGCTCAGCAGGTGCTCGGCATCTTGCTGAGAGATGGCGGCGTGCAGACGGTCGGCCTGCGCCACGGGGTACATGAGGATCGTCTGCGCATGTCCCTGCTTGGTCTCGAGCAACAGCATGGGCTGCGGTGTGTCGTCCCTAAAACCGACGACGGTGCAGACTCCCTGGCCCGGATGAATGACGTGTTGACCGATTGAGAACATGCTACCTCCAACTTATACGAATTTACGTATGTCTAGAATAACACGCTGACGTGCGCAAACCCGTACTTTATGCAGGAAAAGCACACAACTCTGATAGGTAAGAGTATTCGATAACAGACGCAGCTCATTCACACCTTTATGCATTTTCAACGCCTGCATAATCTGCAGGCAGACCGGCATCTTTGAGTGACTCCATACAAGCTGTAGTCATTTTTGTGCATATGCAATATCTATTAGCTTTACCCTGCGACAGTGCCCGTCGCTTGTGATAGAGTGCTACAAACTCTGGCTTTTGCCCTACGAGTGACCAAGAGCTCGGGGGCTTTAACACAAGGAGGATCTATGCCCGAGAAGATTGAAGAGCTGGTACGCGCTGCGCTTGCTGCGGCCCAGGAGGCCGGCGACCTTTCCGCATTTGAACTTGACGATTGCGCTATCGAGCGACCGGCTGACACTTCTCATGGCGAGTGGACCTCTACCATGGCCCTGAAGTCCGCCAAGCTGGCCCACTGCGCCCCGCGCAAGATCGCCGAGGCCATCGTTGCCCATATGCCCGAGGACCCCGCGATCGAGAAGGTCGAGATCGCAGGCCCCGGCTTCATCAACTTCTACCTCTCCGTTGCCGTCAAGAATGCCATCTTTGGCGAGGCTCGCGAGAAGGGTATGGACTTCGCTAAGTCCAACGTCGGTGGTGGCCTGAAGACCCAGGTCGAGTTCGTTTCCGCCAACCCCGTCGGCCCCATGCACATCGGCCACGGCCGCTGGGCCGCGCTGGGCGACTCGCTCTGCCGCGTTATGGATCACGCCGGTTACGACATCCAGCGTGAGTTCTACATCAACGACCACGGCTCTCAGATGAACACCTTCGGCAACTCCATCAGCACGCGCTATATGCAGCTTGCCGACATCATCGCCAAGCAGGGCGTGGATATCGACGAGGCTCACAAGCTGCTGATCGCCGACCGCGACGCCTTTGTTGCCGACGAGAACGACGAGCATCCCGAGACCCATCCGTATCAGGACAACTTTGCCGAGACCCTGGGCAAGGACTCCTACGGCGGCGACTACATCATCGACGAGGCCGCCGAGTTCTGGCGCACCGACGGCGATAAGTGGGTCAACGCCGATCCGCAGGAGCGCATGGAGAGCTTCCGTGAGCGCGGCTATGTAAAGATGGTCGACAACATGCGCGACCTTTGCCATGCCGTTAACTGCGACTTCGATCGTTGGTTCTCCGAGCGCTCGCTGTATGTGAAGGACACCGAGGGCGAGACCGCCGGCACCTCCGCCGTCGACCGCGCTTTTGAGAAGCTCGACAAGATGGGCTACCTCTACACCAAGGACGGCGCCCTGTGGTTCCGCTCTACCGACCTGGGCGATGACAAGGACCGCGTTCTGATCAAGTCCGACGGCGAGTACACCTACTTCGCCTCCGACGTCGCCTATCACTGGGATAAGTTCCAGCGCGTCGACCACGTCATCGACATCTGGGGCGCCGACCACCACGGCTACATCGAGCGCGTCCGCTGCGTCTGCGACGCTCTTGGCTATCCCGGCAAGTTTGAGGTTCTGCTGGGCCAGCTCGTCAACCTGCTGCGTAACGGCAAGCCCGTCCGTATGTCCAAGCGCAAGGGCACCATGGTGACCCTGCAGGAGCTCGTCGACGAGGTCGGCTCCGATGCCGCTCGCTACACGCTCATCTCCAAGAGCTCCAACCAGATGGTCGACTTCGATATTGAGGCTGTTAAGAAGCGCGATAACTCCAACCCGGTGTACTACGTGCAGTACGCTCACGCCCGCGTGTGCTCCATCCTGCGCCGTGCCGCTGACGTTACGCCCGAGCAGGCTGACGAGATGGGCATGAAGGCCGTCGCCGCCAAGGCCATCGGTGAGAACGTCGATTACTCGCTGCTGACCGACCCGACCGAGCTCGCCCTTTCGCGTAAGCTCAACGAGCTCACCGACCTGATTGCCAGCTGCGCTCGCGACCGCGCCCCGTTCCGTCTGACGCACTTTGCTGAGGAACTCGCCGGAGACTTCCACAGCTTCTACGCTGCCTGCCAGGTTCTGCCGAGCGAGGGCCGTCCCGTCGACCCCGAGCTTTCGCGCGCCCGTCTGGCCGCTTGCGACGCCGTCCGCGTGACGCTCGCTCTGGTGCTCACCCTTGTTGGTGTCTCCGCTCCCGAGCAGATGTAAGCTACGGGTCATTTGACCGTGTAGGTTCGGCTTTGCTGAGCCCTATAAGCCCGATCTCCATGCGGAGGTCGGGCTTTTTGCAAACGCCGACGTATTGACGAATTTGGAACTGCTGGAAATACGAAACTATGCCGGTTTACTACGATGAAATGAGAAATTCCAACCACGCCGGCTTTTCGCAAAAAAGTGCAAGGCATCTACCTGCGGTTTTAGTTCAACAAGTTTCGGAGTGGTCGCGGTTGAGCGATTCATCGTAGTAAACCGCCATAGTTTTGGCGGAGGCAGTCAGATTTGTGGGTGTTAAACCAAAAAGTGCCCCTTTTGACTAGTCGTTTAAGAGCGTTCCCAATGACTAAGTTGCAGGTGGTTGCGGTTGTGTTACACTAACGCTGCGTATATGACGCAATCATCTCGATACAGATCAATGATGTCCGTCGTTTTGAACGGAACTAGACTGTTTAGCCGCCCTGAAGGTTTATGCAGGGAGCATGTGATCACAGGGCTTGAAAAGAAAGTTGAGCAAACACTGTGTCTGATCAACAGCAAGAAAACGAAATAACGACGACGCAAGCCGCTCCCGCTGCACCGGTTGTGTCGGACCAGGTCGCGGCGCCCGCGCAAACCTCGGCTCCTGAGACGCCTAAGGCTACTTCGACGCCTACGCCTGCAACGGCTGAGAAGGCCGTGCCTGCAACTGGTGAGGAGGCTGCTCCGGCAAAGCCCAAGCGCACGCGCCGCACGGCCAAGCCTGCCGCAGACGGCGAGGAAGCCACCAAGCCCAAGCGCCGTACCACGCGCACGACGCGCGCCAAGCGCACCGTTGCAGCTGACTCCTCGGCGCCGATTTCCGATGAGGTCGCGCAGGCACGTGCGTTGGCGCAGATTAGCGAGGCTCAGGTGGTGCGCGCCCGCCGTCGTGCTGCCGAGCGCGAGGCCGCGGCTCTGACCGAGCTTGCAGCTCCGTCTGTGCCCGAGATCCCTGCCGCCGACCAGCCGACCGAGAAGCCGGCACCGCGCACACGCCGTCGCACGGCTGCTAAGGCCGAGCAGGTTGCTGAACAGGTAACCCCCGAGCTCACCGAGGCTTCGGTTCGTTCCGCGGCAGGGGAGGGCGCATCGCCTGCTGAGTCCGCTGCGCCTGTCGAGGCCAGCGAAGTTCCCGTTGTCGATCCGGCTTTGCGCCCGCACCGTCGCGGTCGCAAGCCCAAGGCCTTCGTCGAGGCCGAGAAGGCCGCAGCCGCAGCCGCCGCCGCTCGGGATGCTGTGGCGACCGCCGAGTCTGCAACCGCTGCCGACGCGCCCGTCCAGGATGCTACGACTTCAGAGGCCGTTTCTGCCGATGCCGAGCCCGCCGACGTCCGTCCTGGTCGCAGCCATCGTACTGCTGCTAAGCGCACGTCCAAGGCCAAGGCTGCCAAGAAGGGTGCGTCCGAGGATTCCGCCGAGACGACCGTCGATGCATCGGCTGATGCCGCCGAGCCCCAGGACGTCGAACAGCCTGCGTCTGAGAAGCCCAAGCGCGGTCGTAAGAAGTCCGCTAAGGCCAAGGCGTCCGAGCAGCAGGCCGAGGCCGAGCTGCAGGTCGATTCCAAGGCCGAGGCCAGCGATGATACTGCGGCTAACGCCGATGCCGCCGCAACCGATGGTGCCGCTCCCGCTGAGGCCGATGACAACGCTCGCCCCAACCGTCGCCAGCACAAGCGCAACGACGAGCGCAACGAGCGCAAGGACGACCGCAACAACGACCGTCGCAACCGTCAGCGCGATCGCAAGCAGCGCAACAAGGAACGTAATGCCGCCCCCACCGAGCCCACGCTTTCGCGCGAGGAACTCGCGGCCATGAAGGTCGCCGAGCTGCGCGAAAAGGCCAAGGAGTTCGAGATCGAGACGACCGGCAAGAAGAAGGCCGAGCTCGTCGAGGAAATCTACACCACTGCCGCGAAGGCCGAGGGCTTCCGCGACATCAAGGGCATTCTGCAGATTCGCCCGGACAGCTCCGGCATCATCCACGCCCATGGCTACATGAAGTCCAACGACGACGCCTTCGTGCCCGCCTACCTCATCCGCTCCGCGCGTCTGCGCACGGGCGACGTCATCGAGGGCTCGCTGCGTCCTTCGCGCGGCGGCGACAAGCGCGCCGGCCTCGCCAAAATCACGACCGTCAACGGTCTGGACCCCGAGCAGATTCGCAACCGCCCCAAGTTCGGTGACCTCACCCCGGTCTATCCCAACGAGCCGCTGCGCATGGAGCATGGCAAGGACTCCATTACCGGTCGCGCCATCGACATCGTGTCGCCGATCGGCAAGGGTCAGCGTGGCCTGATCGTGTCCCCGCCCAAGGCCGGCAAGACCACAATCCTCAAGAAGATCTGCCAGTCTATCTCGATTAACAACCCCGAGGTGCACCTCATCTGCCTGCTCGTCGACGAGCGCCCCGAAGAGGTTACCGATATGCAGCGTTCCATCAAGGGCGAGGTTGTGGCGTCCACCTTCGATATGCCCGCCGACAACCACACTCGTGTGGCAGAGCTCGTCATCGAGCGCGCCAAGCGCATCGTGGAGCTGGGCGGCGATGTCGTGGTGGTGCTCGACTCCATCACGCGTCTTGCCCGCGCCTACAACTTGGCGGCGCCCGCCTCAGGCCGCATCCTTTCGGGCGGCGTCGATTCGGCGGCACTGTATCCGCCCAAGCGCTTCCTGGGCGCAGCCCGCAATATCGAGAACGGTGGCTCGCTCACCATCCTGGCCTCTGCCCTCATCGACACCGGTTCCAAGATGGATGAGGTCATCTTTGAGGAGTTCAAGGGCACCGGCAACATGGAGCTTAAGCTCGACCGCGACCTAGCCGATCGCCGCATCTTCCCGGCTATCGACCCCGTTGCCTCCGGTACGCGTAACGAGGACCTGTTGGTCGACGAGCAGATGCGTCCGTTTGTCTTTGGTCTACGTCGCATTCTTGCCGGCATGAACAACACCGAGCGCGCGGCCGCATCGTTTATCAAGGGTCTTAAGGGCACCAACACCAACCAGGAGTTCCTGGTGCGTTCGGCCAAAAAGCACAGCGACTACGAGCAGACGTTCTAGGTTGTCATCCACACGCAGCGTTAATCATCAATGCGATAAAGGGTCGGGGCTTTGAGCCTCGGCCCTTTTCTATATCGCCGCTTCGCACTTATTTTTGACCATAAGACTGGCAAGCAGCAGGTTTCCCGTTTCAATCCGACATCGTCGCTTGCAATCGACAGGGCGGTTTCGCATAATAGCTTTTAAGCTTCGCGACGGAAAACGCAGATGAAACGAACCATATACCGTTGCTTTGGGGCATAGCCCCGCTTCATCTTCTCTCGCGCAGCCAACTGAATGATGCGATTTGGGTGCTGGAAGATGGGGAGAGCTCATGGCTTCTTCTGATGCAACACAACGAGCAGTCCTTGCCGGACTTTCGTGCGGGATCGGCCTTGCCGCTCCCGTGGTTATGTATGCCGCGACGCTGCCGTTTTCGTCGGTGAACGAGACGGTCGTGGCGGGTGCGGTTCCCTTCGCCGTGGGCGCGGTGGCGGGCGTGGGTATCTATGCCGCCTCGCTGGGTATCTCCGAGTACCGTGCGCAGCGTGAAGAGCGTCTGTTCCAGCCCGATGCCATGGGCGGTGCCGCCAATCTCAATCAGCATCAAAGCGAGTTCAAGACCGCCTCGATTTCAGCCCAGCAGCAGGATGCGACTCCTTACGCTGCGGCTTCTGCTTCTCAGACTCAGGCGGAGCAGTCTACCTCGGCATTCCTTTCCGGCCTGACTGGTGCGTTCCAGCGCCGTCATGCCGATGATGGCGTCCCTACCATCGCGCGAGCCGCAGATGCTATGGACGAGGCCGAGGCTTGGTCCATGATCGACAGTATGCTCGACGACGATTCGCCGGTGAGCTGCGACCCTGCACACTCGCGCGACGTCTATCAAGTCGCCATCGACGAGCTCACCAACGGCGGGCAGACCGGCTCCTTCAATCGCGACGACATCGCCGCCGCGGCACGCGCCGTGTCGGGCTCCCAGGCCGCCCCTGCGGGCAGCACGGCGGCTTTCGTGGCACTCGTTGCCAACGCGGCAGCCAATAACGCCTACAACGCTACCTCGGCGGACGCGAACGCTTCTGCCGACAATTCGTACGTTGATGAAGCCATGACTGCGGACGAGGAGGCCGTTGCCGCCCGCCGTGCCGCCGAAAGCTCGCTGTGGGGCGCTCCTGCCCAGCAGCAGGCGGCTGAGGCTGCGCCGTACAATGCAAACCTCGCCAGCATGCCTATCATCTCCGGTGCCGCGGACATCGATCTCGACGACCTCGATGAGCCTGCAGCCATCACCGCATCGATTGATGCCCAAGATCGCATCGACACCGGCGACCTTCCGGACGCCTCGCTCGAGGTTGATGTCCCCATGGCCGATTACTCGGGCCACGAGGACATGTGGGCCGCCGCCACCGCGATTCTGGATGAGATTGACGAGCCTGCTCCTGTTGCAGCCCCCGCTCCCGTCGCTGCCCCTCAGCCTGCTGCCCCCGCCTATGTCGGCCGTCACAGCACTGTGTTCCCCGAGGATACCGCCCGTATCTCGCGCGAGAGCATCGAGCGGGCCGAGGCTATTGCCGCCGGCATTATGGAAAATCGTCGTCACGAGCGCGTCAATCAGATCCTCGAGGAAGAGATCGAGCGCCTGCAGTCCTCTACCGCCAAGCGTACGGGCCGTGCCTATCTGAGCGTTATCGAGGGCGGTACCGCCAGCTTCGCGCCGCTCCGCGCGGAGGCATAACTTCTGCATGGTTAAGATCAATCGAAAATGGGCGGTTGTAACCTGCTTGATGGCGCTCTTGATCTGGGGCAATTCGCTGGTTCCCGGCTCGGGGTCGGGCTTGCTGAGCCTAACGGTCATGGAAGCTGTCCGCGGTTTCCTGCACGGCGTGGGACTTCCATATGAATGGGTGACCAACTTTGTTGTTCGCAAGTGCGCGCATTTTACCGAGTATATGGTGCTCGGCATCCTGGCAACGCACGCCTTTGATTTTGAGGGCCGGCGCACCTTTGACGTGCTGCTGCCCACGGCGGTGTTCCTGCTGCTGATTCCCTCGATCGACGAGACGATTCAGCTCTTTGTGCCGGGACGCGCCGGCATGATCACCGATGTGATGATCGACTGCTGTGGAGCGGCAACGGGCGTTGTGCTCCGATATCTACTACGATCCCTCATATGTGCCAAAAAGGCCGCCTAGGACGTATGTTTGGTCCTAGGCGGCCTTTTTTATTAGAGGGCTTATATGGGGCGTGGTGGCGTCGTTCCGTAGATCGGATTTGCCGGGCGCGCCACGCCCTGTGGGTGCGTCTGCTACTGAAGCGCCTGTGCGCCCAGGGCCAGGCAGCCCATAATGCCCTGCTTGCCCTCGAGGCTGTTGTTGACGATGTAGTTATCGATGTCGTTGACCTCGGGCGTGACGATATAGCCGTTGAGCATCTCGGCACACTTTTTGCGTGCGAGCGGCACGATGGGGGTGTGGTCGGCCACACCGCCGCCGATGATGATCTTTTGCGGCGCGTAGCACAGCGTGTAGGTCATGAGCGCCTGTGCTAGATAGCCTGCGAGCAGGTCCATGGCCTCTGGGTCATCGGCCATGTCTCCGGCGCTCTTGCCATCCCAGCGCTTTTTAACGCCGGGGCCGGCGATGAGGCCCTCGAGGCAGTTGTCATGGAAGGGGCAAGCGCTATGCTCGCCGATGGTGTCGCGCGGGTCGCGCGTGACCAGGATGTGGCCGGCCTCGGGATGCATCATGCCGTGTACGAGCTTACCGCCCGAGAGCACGCCGGCGCCCACACCGGTGCCGATGGTCAGGTAGACCACGTCCGTGAGGCCCTGGGCGCAACCAAAGGTGACCTCGCCCAAGCAGGCAACGTTGACGTCGGTGTCGTAGCCGCAGGGAATATTGAGCTCGTTTTGGATGGTGCCCAGCAGGTCAAAGTAGCGCCATGCCGTTTTGGGCGTCTCCAGGATCTTGCCGTATTGGGGCGAGGCAGGGTTGACTGCGGTGGGTCCAAAGGCGCCGATGCCCAGCGCGGCGATGCCCTTGTCGGCAAACCATGCATTGACGGCCTCAACGGTCTCCTGCGGGGTCGTGGTCGCGATCTGCTCACGCTCCAGGACCGTACCGTCTGCATAGCCCGTGGCGCAGACCATCTTGGTGCCGCCGGCCTCGAGCGCTCCGATAAGCTGCTGTTCTGCCATAGTATTCCTCTCTCTGGGACGAGTTGCTCCGTGACTAAAGTATAGGGCTCTAAACCATTTAAGAAAGCGCTATAAAAAGAAGCCCTTCAACGCGGCGGTGAACTGCGCCCCAAATCTTGGACGCCCTAAATAGCGACTAGGCCGCGAGGGCCT